>NZ_KV799274.1:69184-102072 GCF_001809885.1 Corynebacterium sp. HMSC058E07 | reverse complement strand
GTTCAAAACTTGCCCGGATCGCGTCTTTGAGCTCGGCATGCTTATCTGGCTGGCCGAGTCGTTTCTGGTGGTAGAAGAACGTCGACCGTGGGATACCTGCTGCCTCTAGGAGGTACTCCAAGCGGTGGTGCGACTTGAGGATGACGATCGCCTGGACTTTCAGGCGTGTCCCTGGTTCCTCAAGTCCCGCAATTTTTTTAAGTACGCGTTTTCCGCTTCCAACCGTGCGATCTGACGGCGCAGCTTGTCTTCTTCTGTAAGCCGCTTCGGTGCAGCCGAGCCTTTGGGTCTGCCCTTCGGCTTCGGTTTCAACGCCTCATCGCCGCCTTTGCGCCATTTCCAGGACCAATCTTTGACGAGCTGGTCTGACGACAGGCCAAACTCACGCGCAAGATCCATCATTGTCTCGCCGGCAAGGTGACGTTGGACAACTTCCTTCTTGATGTCGAACGAATACTGCTGCTTAATCGGTTTCTCCACAAGACATAGCCTGCCATGCAGCTTAAACCGACGATAGAGCGTACGGACGACGTATTTGGAGACACCAAGAGCATTGGCAGCGGCAGCACAGCCCATGCCTTGCTCGAAACACTCCACCAGCTGCTCACGCTGATGCTCACTCAGCGAACTTCGTGCTCTCAATGAAAACTACTCCCCACTAGTCGGTAACTGATTTCTCAGTCCAACTAATGGGGAGCAGTTCAAAACAGGTGGGGCGTTTGCGCAGGTCAGAGGCTAATGGCTAACCATTATGCCTCGCCGTCGGTGGCTCCCAGGGAGGTGATGACCACCCCCGGAGCACTAGCGCCAACACCAGCCACACCAGCACTACCGCCAGCCACACCAGCACTACCACCAGCCACACCAGCACCACCACCAGCCACACCAGCCTCGCCGCTGCGGTCAACGTCCACGCGCACCGTGTCGCCATCGCGCACCTCGCCGGCCAGTAGCTTCTTGGCCAGCTGGTCGCCGATCGCCTTCTGGATCAGGCGGCGTAGCGGCCGGGCGCCGTAGGCAGGATCGTAGCCGTGCTCTGCCAGCCACGACTGGGCGTCGTCAGTAACATCCAGGATCAAACGACGGGCCGCAAGGCGCTCTGCCAGAGCGCCCACCTGGATAGACACGATGGATTTCAGCTGGTCAGACGACAGGGGCTCGAAGATCAGCACGTCATCCAGTCGGTTGATGAACTCCGGCTTGAAGGCGCGCTTCACAGCCTCCATGACTTCCTCGTCGGTGCCGCCGGCGCCGAGGTTCGAGGTCAGGATCAGGATCGTGTTGCGGAAATCCACGGTCCTACCCTGGCCGTCGGTCAGGCGACCTTCGTCCAGCACCTGCAGCAGCACGTCGAACACGTCTGGGTGGGCCTTCTCCACCTCGTCGAACAGCACCACTGTGTATGGGCGGCGCCGGACTGCCTCGGTCAGCTGACCACCAGCGTCGTAGCCAACGTATCCCGGAGGGGCACCGACCAGGCGGGCGACGGAGTGCTTCTCGCCGTACTCCGACATGTCGATGCGCACCATGGCGGTCTCGTCGTCGAAGAGGAAGTCGGCCAGAGCTTTCGCCAGCTCCGTCTTACCCACGCCCGTCGGACCCAGGAACAGGAAGGAACCGGTCGGACGGTTCGGATCCGCTACCCCAGCGCGTGCACGGCGCACCGCGTCGGACACTGCATCGACCGCACTGTTCTGGCCAACTACGCGGCCACCCAGCACAAGCTCCATGTTCAGCAGCTTCTCGGTCTCGCCCTGCAGCATCTTGCCCGCGGGCACGCCGGTCCAGGCGGACACCACGTCGGCGATCGTATCTGGCGTGACCTCCTCAGTCAGCATCATGCCTTCCTGCTGCTCGGCCACGGTCTCTTCGGCCGCGGCCAGCTTCTTCTCCACGTCCGGGATGTGGCCGTAGCGCAGTTCGGCAACCTTGGCGAAGTCGCCCTCGCGCTCAGCGATCTCGGATTCGCGGCGCAGGTTGTCCAGCTCTTCCTTCAGCTCGCGCAGGCTGTCGATGCTGCCCTTTTCGTTTTCCCAACGCGCGGTCAGGCCGGCCAGCTTTTCCTTCTCGTCGGCCAACTCGCTGCGCAGGCGCTCGAGGCGGTCCTTCGACGCAGCGTCGGTCTCCTTGGCCAGCGCCATCTCTTCGATCTCGAGGCGGCGGACGACGCGCTCCACGTTGTCGATCTCCTCTGGGCGCGAGTCGATCTCCATACGCAGTCGAGACGCAGCCTCGTCCACCAGGTCAATCGCCTTATCCGGCAGGAAGCGGCTGGTGATGTAGCGATCCGACAGGGTTGCTGCTGCCACCAGCGCGGAGTCCTGGATACGTACGCCGTGGTGCACCTCGTAGCGCTCCTTCAGGCCGCGCAGGATACCGATCGTGTCCTCCGCGGTCGGCTCACCAACGTAGACCTGCTGGAAGCGGCGCTCCAGTGCGGCGTCCTTTTCGATGTACTTGCGGTACTCGTCCAGCGTCGTCGCGCCGACCAGTCGCAGCTCGCCGCGGGCCAGTAGCGGCTTGATCATGTTGCCCGCGTCCATCGCGGAATCTCCGCCTGCACCGGCACCGACGATGGTGTGCAGCTCGTCGATGAAGGTGATGACTTCGCCGTCGGCCTCCTTGATCTCGTCCAGCACAGCCTTCAGTCGCTCCTCGAATTCGCCGCGGTATTTCGCGCCGGCGACCATGGAGCCCAGGTCCAGGCTGATGAGCTTCTTGCCGCGCAGGGACTCGGGCACATCGCCAGCGACGATGCGGCGGGCCAGGCCTTCGACGATTGCTGTTTTACCGACGCCAGGCTCTCCAATGAGCACAGGGTTATTCTTCGTGCGACGGGAAAGTACCTGGACGACTCGCCGGATCTCCTGGTCACGTCCGATGACGGGGTCGATTTTGCCTTCGCGGGCGCGTGCAGTCAGGTCGGTGGAGTACTTCTCCAGCGCCTGGAACTGGCCTTCCGGCTCCTCGGTGGTGACCTTTCGGTTGCCGCGGACGGATTCGAAAGCGCCGCGGATGGCCTCGAAGGTGGCGCCTGCCTCGTGCATCACCTTGGCCGCGTCGGAACTCCCCTTGGCGATGCCGGCCAGCAGCACCTCGGTGGAAACGTAGGTATCGCCCAGCTGCTCAGCTAGCTCCTGCGCTGCTGTCAGTGCGTTCAGTGCGTCACGGTTGAACTGTGGGTTCGCCATCTCGCTGCCGGTGGCCTGGGGGTATCCAGCGACCAGGTTCTTAGCTTTGGTGGCGATGACCTGCGGTTGTACGCCAGCGGCCTGCAGTACGGGCAGGGCGATGGAATCTTCCTGCTCGAGCAGCGCAACAAGCAGATGCGCCGGGCGGATATCCGGGTTGCCCTTGGCGGAGGCATCCTGGAGTGCAGCCTGCATCGCAGACTGGGTCTTTGTGGTGGGGTTGAAGCTCGTCATTTCTACATCTACCTCCTACGGCTTCGTGCCGGTCGCGCTTGCACGCCCCCGACTTTACTTGAGTACACCTCACTCAACCACCACAACCTTGAGTCTATTCCGCTCAATTTACGTATGCCAGTGTGATTTCCCCCACGTAATCACCCCGGCGGAGGCCGCCGCCCTGGGCGTACTAGCCGTCATAGTTCTGATCGGCGCGGTATACCTGATCCTGGGCTTCTTCATGGATCAAATCGCCATCATCGCCCTGGCCTTCCTGCTGTGGCCCGAGCTGGTGCTGTGGGTGCCGGAGTTAGCCGCTTAGGCTGGGCGCGCCCGTCGGATACAGCGTTCCTCTCCAAAGCGCTAGAGAACGCCTAGTGCTCAAAACCTGTTCAACCTGCAGAACATCCATTAGCGTTTAGCCCATGCACAAAGATCGCTACATTATCCTGCAAGCATCCACCTTCACCGAAGAGAATGTGGATCCCGACCTCTTTTTCGACCGGTTTCGCTGGGCCGAATTATCCCTGGGTTTTTCCTACACCGGCGATTCCGACGGAAAGGTAATCCCTCTTAGCCTTTGGGAAATTAATGATGCTACCCACGACACTATTGAAGATCTGCAGACTATTCGCGCACACTTAACCGTGCGATCGAAAGAGGATCGCTTCCCTCTTCGCCCGTTATTTGCCGTGTGGGACTCCGCATTGCCAAGTTCCGCGCTCTCAGCTCTCCACTCCATCAGTATGAGCGCGATTTCCGACTTCGGCATACCTTCAGTTTCCGATATCGAAGCTATCTCCGCTTGCGAGCGAAGCGTCAACGCATATGAACAGGACGAACCTTGGGCCAGCTCCGTCAAATCGCTCGAACAGACCATCTCTCGTCACCACATGAAGCAACGAGGGAAGATCACCGCATTCTCCGGTGGAAAAGAGGTTTCCAAGGAGGCGTACTACGCGGAAAGCTTTCGCCCCGCACTAATCTCCAGCGCCTTTGAAACCATCTTGCACACCCTCCCCCAGGGAGAGGACTGGCGAATCACCGCCACTTCTTCAACGACGAACTCAGCTTAAGCTGCTAACGGTTCCAGCGGGCGCTGTGGCGTCTTAAAACCTCAATAATCCGATCCGCGTCGCGCGCGATCTGCTCGGTCGAGGCAATGACGGACACCGAGGCCACCGCCACCCCCTGGCTCTCGACGCGCACGGCCACACCATCCGCACCGTTCAAAGCCACGCCGGGGGCCACGCATTCGCCGGTCGCGCGCATGTCTGGGTACCAGCGCTGGAACTTATTGATGGTCTCCTGCGAGCTCTCGGACGCAGCCAGAATCCCCCAGACCTGCTCGTGACCCAGCCCGGAGAGGATCGCCCATCCCGCCGATGTCTCGAGTGGCGGGCGCTGCAGCCGGTTTTGCGCCAGGTACTCGAACTCGGGGTCCGACAGCGCATAGTCGAGGTAGTAGACATTGTCGCCTACCAATGACGCCAACACGGCGATATAGCCCGTCTCTTCCACCACGTCTTCCAGCATCTCGTGGGTGACCTGATCCACGGGGCGGCTACCGGCGAGAGTACTCAGCAGATACGGGGCGAGCCCCAGGCGGAAGGCCTTGTCCCGTTCCTCCAGGTATCCGGCCGCGACCAGGCCATTCACCAGGGATTGGGTGGAACTCACCGGCGCGCCGATAGCCTTGGAAATATCCGTGAGTCCGCGCGGCTGCGGGTTGCGGGCCACAAACTCCAGAATGTCCGCGATCCGGTCGACGGTGCGGTGGTGAGACCTGCCGGGCTGCTGGTCGACGGGAAAGGGGAACCGCAGCGCGGACTCGGGGTGGGGCGCGTCGGGCATCGGGGGTCCTTTCGGCTTGGGGCGGCAGCTAACTATGACGATCTTAGAGGAAGTTTCCGCGAAAGCCTTTCGGAACGAAACTACTTCCCCTACACTCATAGGTACGCAAATCAGTATTGAAATACTTATATACGTAAGGAACTGACTGGCATGACTTCCTCCCTGCTGGACCTCACCTCCTTCAACAGCCTCCTCTCCGACGAAGAGCGCATGCTCCAAGAAGCCATGGCGGACTTCGCCAACAAATCCCTCAAGCCCAACGTGCAGGAGTGGTTCGACAAAGGCACCCTGCCCGCCAAGGAGCTGGGCCCGCAGTTCGGACAGCTCGGCGCACTGGGCATGCACCTGGAAGGCTACGAGTGCCCCGGCGCCTCCGCCGTCGCCTACGGCCTGGCCTGCATGGAAATCGAAGCAGTGGATTCGGGCCTGCGCTCCTTCGTATCGGTTCAAGGCTCCCTGGCCATGTTCGCCATCCACCACTGGGGCTCCGAGGAGCAGAAGGAAAAGTATCTGCCGAAGATGGCCGCCGGCGAGTACCTGGGCTGCTTCGGCCTAACTGAGCCCGATGCCGGTTCCGACCCGGCGTCCATGAAGACGCGCGCAACCCGCGACGGCGACGAGTGGGTCCTCAACGGCACCAAGATGTGGATCACCAACTCCCCCGTCGCCGACGTGGCTGTCGTGTGGGCCCGCACCGCGGATGGCTTCGCTGGCTTCATCCTGGAAAAGGGCATGGAGGGCTTCACCGCCCCAGAGATCCACAAGAAGCTCTCGTTGCGCGCCTCCATCACCGGCGAGATCGTGCTGGATAACTGCCGCGTGCCGGATTCCCAGCGCCTACCGAAGATCGACACCCTCCGCGGCCCGCTGACCTGCCTGAACGAAGCCCGCTACGGCATCATCTGGGGCGCCCTGGGCGCTGCCCGCGACAGCCTGGAAACCGCCATCGAGTACACCCAGACCCGTGAGGTGTTCGGCAAGTCTCTGTCCAGTTACCAGCTCACCCAGGCGAAGCTGGCCAACATGTCCGTCGAGCTCAACAAGTCCGTCCTGCTGGCCCTGCAGCTCGGCCGCCTGAAGGATAAGGGCGAGCTCGCCCCGCACCAGGTTTCCGTCGGCAAGCTGAACTCCACCCGTGTGGCCCTGGAGATCGCCCGCGAGTGCCGCACCCTGCTGGGTGCTTCCGGCATCACCTTGGAGTACTCGCCGTTGCGCCACGCCAACAACCTGGAGTCCGTGCTGACCTACGAGGGCACCGCCGAGATGCACCAGCTAATCATCGGCCAGGCCCTTACCGGCAAGGGCGCATTCCGCTAAGCCAAGCAGCCCAGCCCCTACCCCAACCCACTCCCCGCCCCGCTCCCAACCAGAAAGGCACACATGGGTTCCCCCCTCGAAGGCATCGTCGTGGCCGATTTCTCCCGCGTCCTGGCCGGCCCTTACGCGACCATGATGCTGGCAGACATGGGCGCACAGGTCATCAAGATTGAGCGCCCTGGCGTCGGCGATGACACTCGCTCGTGGGCGCCGCCCGTCAACGCGCAGGGCATGTCCACCTACTTCGCCGGTGTGAACCGCAACAAGAAGTCCGTGGAAATCGACCTCTCCACCGAAGAGGGCCGCCAGCAGGCCCGCCGCATCGCCGAAGAGGCCGACATCCTAGTGGAGAACTTCCGCCCCGGCACGATGCAGCGCATGGGTCTGGACTACGAAACGCTCCGCCAGCACAACGAGGGGCTGATTTACGCCTCCCTCTCCGGCTTTGGCTCCGGCAAGGGTGCGGACATCGGCGGTTATGACCTGATGGTGCAGGCCGTCGGCGGCCTCATGTCCATCAACGGCGAGGAAGGCCACCCCGTCAAGGTCGGCGTGGCTCTGGTGGATGTCCTCACCGGCCTGCACATGGGCATGGGCATCCTCGCCGCCCTGCATTCCCGCACCTCCACCGGCAAGGGCCAACACATCGAGATCAACCTGTTGCACACTCTGCTGTCCTCCCTGGCCAACCAGGCCAGCGCGTTCGTCGGCGCGGGCGTGATCGGTAAGGCCATGGGCAACACTCACCCGTCCATCGCCCCCTACCAGGTCTTCAAAACCCGGGAGGGCGACCTCGCCATCGCCGCGGGCAACGACTCGCTGTATCACCGGACCTGTCGGGTGCTGGGGCTCGAGGACTTAATTGATGACGCCCGCTTCACCACCAACAGCGACCGTGTCGCCCACCGTGCCGAGTTGGCTGAGATCATCGAGGGTGCGCTGGCGCGGGCCGGCGCCCAGGAATGGTTCCAGAAACTGCGCGCCGCCGGGGTGCCCGCAGGCCCTGTAAACAACATCAGGCAGGCCTTCGAGTTCGCAGAATCCTTAGGCCTGGATCCGATCGTGGAGGTCGAGGGCATGCGCAGTGTCCGCAATCCCATCAACTTCTCGGATACTCCGATCGAATACCACACCGCCCCGCAGCAGCTCGGCAACCAGGCTTTTCAATAGGAAAGTTTCTATTCACAGGTTCGGGTGCGACAATGAGGAGCAACCAACCGGCCCCTCACCCGGTTGCCTCAGCCCGCCCCTGTAGAACAAGGAGACTTCGAGCCCGTGGCACGCCACTCTTCTTCCGAGGAATACACCTTCGCAGAGTTGCTCGCGCTCATCGAAGAACATCGCCACGACCTGGTCGAACTCACTCGGACCAAGCTGCACGACATGCACCTGACGCCCACGGTCGTCCACTTTCCCCACCCCGCGGACGCCGAGTACAGCAACCCCTCCCCTAGCTTCTCGGAGACGATGGAGCTGGACGAGGCCTACCTGGATCGCACCATCCGCTTCATCCTGCGTGGCATCACTCACGGCGGCGAATTCGCGCCCGCCCAGGGAGAGTTCCTGGTCGCCACCGGCAAAGACTTCCGCAAGTTCGGCGTGGCCGCAGAGCATTATGCGGCGCTTGAGTCCGCGTTGGTGGAGGCTGTGGGGGAGCATATCGGCGTCACAAAAAAGCTCAGCGACACAATCAACCTCGGCTGTAGCCTGCTTGCCTACGGCGCGATCGAGGACGAAGAGGCCGCGGTGCCTGCGACTTCGGCCGCGCAGGTGCTCGAGGTGCTGCATCCTTGTGACGCCATCGCGGTCATCCGCGTGCAGATGGATCCGCCGTTGCCGTATTGGTCGGGCCAGCATGTGGAGGTGCGTACGCCACATACTCCGCAAATGTGGCGGGCGCTTTCGCCGGCGATTCCTTATAACGAGGACGGTTTGGTGGAGTTTCACGTGCGCGCGATCGGGCCATTCTCGCAGGGAATCGTGGAGAACACGCAGGTCGGAGAGCAATGGGTGGTGGCTAACCCGTACGGCGAACTGCAGATTTCGGGCAACAAGCCGGTGGTGATGGTGGCGGGTTCCACGGGTCTGGCGCCGGTGCGGGCGATTCTGCTGGAGCTGGTCCAGTCGGGGGAACGCCCGCCGATGGTGCAGCTTTTCTTCGGGGCGCAGAACCCGGAGGAGCTCTACGAGTGGAAGGGCCTGTTGGGCTTCGAGGAAGCCTTCGATTGGCTGGACCTGTACCTGGTGGTGGAGGATAACGCGCCCACCCCGGAGGGTTTCGATGCTTACACGGCGCGGGGGTTGGTGGGCGATGTGGCCGCCGAGCGCGGTGCGTGGCGCGATGCCGAGGTGCTGATCACCGGCGGACCGAAGATGAAGCAGCACACAGTGGAGGCTTTCCTCCGCGCCGGCGCGAACCGCGACCAGCTACGCTTCGACGTGCCTCACAGTTAGCCGTACCAACGCTGCAGAAACGCAGCTACTTCTTTTCGATATCGCCGACGACATCGACCCCCAGGCCGAGCTCACGGTCGGTGTGGTGGCCTTCCAGCACGGGCAGCGACTTGCGGATCTTGTCCACGTAGTTCGGGTCGATGTCGATGGTCAGCACCTGTGCCGCGTAGCCGGTTTCCGCCAGCCGGGCGCCATTCGGACCGATCGCCACGGAGTGCCCGATCCCCGTCGGGCCATCCGCAGTGCCGTAACGCTCCGGGGAGCCCGGCCGCGCCATGCCCGCAGCAATCAGGTAGCTGGTGGAATCCAGCGCGCGAGCCGCCGTGAGCTCGCGCCACTGCTCCAGCTTGCCCGGCCCATCCGCCCAGCTAGAGGGTACAACCATCACCTTCGCACCCGCAGCAGCCATCGCTACAAAGTGGCCCGGGAAGCGAATGTCGTAGCAGGTAGCCAGGCCCACACCCACTCCACCGACGTCGATAACCACGCGCCGGTCGCCGGGCTTGACGGTATCGGACTCCCGGTAGCCGAAAGCATCGTAGGTGTGGATTTTGTCGTAGTGCGTCACATAATCCGGCCCCGCGACCAGCAGCGTGTTGTGCACGCGTCGGAACTGGTTGGCTTCTGGCGAATCGCTGGGCTGTTCTTCCACCAACTGGCCACTTGGCGAGCGGTAGACGGTATCGGCCGGGGTGAACATACCCACCACGGCGATGGTTCCGTGCTTCTTGGCCGTATCGATAATCGCCTGGGCGAAGGGCCCATCCAGCGGTTGGGCGACGGTATCCAGCCGCCCATTATCGAAGGGGAACATAGCCGCTTCCGGGAAAACGACCATGTCGGCACCATTCGCCGCGCCGGACGCGATGTACTTCAGGATGCGAGCCAGGTTGGCTTCCACGTCCGGTTCGGCCTTCATCTGGATGACTGCGATACGCATACAGCCCACCCTAGCGACATTGCCGACATCGCGCCCCCTTTTGTCCCCTCCGCGCCGGTCACCCTGTGGATAAAACTGAGTTATCCACAGCCCCTCCATCTTTTTCTTTATTGACGCCCCTCGCCTCCCTACACTCACTTCTCACAAGCGAGTCACGCAGCAACAGGGACAGGGGAACACATGCAATATTCGACGCTGAATTACTTGAACTATCTAGACACAATGCAACTCGACGTATCAGCAGTTCAGGCACGGTGCGAAGACTTGACCGAAGACGGAGTGCAGTGTGCTTCCGCTGGATACGGGGTTGCCAATGCGGAGGCGCCCGGCGTTCCAGGCGGGTCGACCACGCACGCGATCGCCCAGGCGGCGGATAGGCTCCATGCCTCCTTCACCGGTTTTGGCCGGCAGCTACAGAAAATGAGCCAGTCCATCAGTACCTACGCCGACAATGTGGACAGCGCCGATAATGCTGGCTCCGCAGCCCTCACGGGGGCGAGCCGATGAACATTTTCGCAGGCACCACCGCCAGTGGCTCCGCTAACATCAGCGGCTCTACCGCCAACACCCACGACTCCACCACCGTCACCGTCCACGCCGTGGAGAACGCAAATGTGGAGGCACTCCGCACAGCCGCCGACCTGTTCAAAGACAAGGGCGGAAAGGTATCCCAGCATGCGGCTGATGCTCGGAACAAGGCCAAGTGGGGCGAGTCCTGGTCGGGACAGGCTGCGGATGCTGCCAACCACGCCACGGATTCCGCAGCTAACCAGCTGGATACGGCGGGTTTTAGCAGTCGAACCATCGGGAGGGTCGCAGGCACCCACGCCGACCTTCTAAGTCCAACTCGAACGACCGTGCGCACGACCGCGGGGTTGGCGCGTACAGCACTGATGTCCGTCAGCGCCGATGGCGAGGTCTCCGCCCAACACCTGGCTTTCATCCCTGGAGTCGGCGGTGCGGCGCAGAGCCTGGCCCACACTCTGACCCAAGTCCTGCGCGGGGCGTTGAAGTTGGCCAGGCTGCTAGACATCGCCTCCGGCGGCACCATCTCCACGATCAGCAGCTCGGTCGCGCCGCCCCGAGGTGATGTGGAGGCAGATGGGGTCGAGGGGGCGTCAGTACCCAATTCCCCACAAAGCCTGCCTCCGGTGGAGCACATGAAAACACCGTACGGACCGGTGGTCACGGCGGGCAATGTCGAGAGCGCCGATGAGGTAATCACGCTGGTCAGTGGCGTGGGATCCAGCAGTCCGGAGGCGCTGGCGCGCACCGAGGCCTGGGCGCGGGCAACCGCGGCCGACGCGGCGGCACAGGGCAAGAATGTGGCGGTGGTGGCCTGGCATGGTTATCCGGCGCCGGGGGATCTGACCAGTGCGATCTCCAAGGACGCGGCCAAGATAGGCGCCCCTGCACTGCGGGAACACCAGCGGCAACTGCGGGAAAGGAACCCGCACGCGAAGCTGCAGGTGGTGGGCTATAGCTACGGCTCGGTGGTGGTCGGCGAGGCCGCGGCGAAAGGCAGCGACGGGCTAGTTGCCGATGAGGTGCGACTGTGGGGTAGCCCCGGCGTGCACGCGGAGAAGGCGGAGGATCTGCAGCTCGACGCGAAGGACGGCCAGGGCGAGGTGCACAACGAACACGTTCCGGGCGACATGATCCGCCTGACCACCACCCCGGAGTTCGGAGTGCACGGAAAGGATCCTGCCGCGCCGGACTTCAACGCTCCTCCCCGCGGAGCTGATGGCGCCAGCGAAGGCAGCTGGAGCAGCTACGGCTGGGGCAGAATCCTGGACCTATACCTGACGCAGCGTGGCGAAACCGACGCGCACAGTTCCTACATGTGGTCCCCGGAGGTCAACGTGCGCTAGTCACCTGTGTCAGTCTGCCCTGTGTCAGTCTGCCCAGCGCCGACCCGTTCCATATCCAACAGTGCCGCCTTTAATTCCCTGCCGCCCCGGTATTCCCCGAAGCTTCCGTCGCTGCGGATCACCCTATGGCAGGGATACAGGATCGGCAGCGGATTGCTTGCACACGCCGAAGCCACTGCGCGTACGGCACGGGGATTCCCCGCAGCCTCCGCCAGCTGGGCGTAGGTTATGGTCTGCCCATATGGAATCTGCGCCAGCGCCTGCAGGACTCTCCGCCGAAAAGGCGTGGTCACGTCCACCAGATCAACGGGCACAGTGAAAACCTGGCGCTGCCCGGCGAGGTACTCCTCCAGCTGCTTCTCCACCTCAGCCACGTGTCGGCGTGCTTGATCCCCCACAGTCCTCTCCCCCACAGGACTCTCCCCCGCACCCCAGTCCTCTCCGGGGAAACCGATGCGCCGCACACCCTGATCGGTGGCGAGCACTGAGAAAGTCTCTTCCATGGCTACTGTTGTACCTCAAGTCTCCGCGCTAAAAATCTCAGCACCCGAGTACTCCCAACCCTCAATCTGGTTGATACATCAACTACATGCGCTACCTCGCCGCCATCCGTGGCGTAGGCATGGCGACCGCCGCCTCGGCCGAGAAGCAGTACCCGCACATGTACAAGCCCGGTTCATCCATCCCGGTCCTCCCACACTCCCCCAATTTGGACCGCCGCGTCTGGTGGGGCGCGGGTACACGCGAAACGGCCAAGTGGGCTGGTCAGGTGGGCGTCAATCTCATGAGCTCCACACTCCTCACAGAGAGCAACGGAGACAGCTTCGGCGACCTACAAGCAGAGCAGCTCCAGGTATTCAAAGAATCCTTCGCCAGTAGCGGGCACGGCTGGACCCCACGCACCTCCGTCTCCCGCAGCATCTTCCCCATCGTCAGCGCCGAGGACCGGGCGATGGTCGGCACTCACGGAATGACCCGCGACCACTTCGGCGTGATTGATGGTTACCGCTCAACCTTTGGCCGTACCTATATTGGTGAACCCGACACACTCATCGAAGACCTTCTTAATGACGCCGCAGTGGCAGAGGCCGACACCTTAATGCTCACTATCCCGAATCAGCTGGGCGTAGAGGCCAACACTCGTCTGCTGAAAAACTTTGCCACCCACGTGGCCCCCTCGTTGGGTTGGCAGCCTACAACCAACAACTAACTAACAACTAAAGCCCCAGTTGGTCTAAACCACCGGCGACGTTGTACGGTACTAACCGTGAATATCTCTAATAATGGGGATACCCCATCTACCCAGGGCGCTGGTGACGCTTACCACCCCCAGGTCTCCACTGCCGAGGTCCTGGTCAAGGACGACCCACGCACCGTACGCATGGGCACACTCGTCAGCCTCATTATCGGCTCCACCGTCGGCGCCGGCATCTTCGCGCTGCCGCAAAACATTGCGTCCGTGGCCTCGCCCGGCGCGGCACTGATCGGCTGGGCCGTCACCGGCGTGGGCATGCTGTGCATCGCCTACGTCTTCCAGGCGCTGGCGCTCCGCAAGCCGCACCTGGATTCGGGCGTGTACTCCTACGTGCGCGCAGGCCTGGGCGACTTCGTCGGCTTCGCCTCCGCATGGGGCTACTGGCTGGGCACCATCATCGCCCAGGTGGGTTACGCCACCTTGTTCTTCAGTTCGCTGAGCTTCTTCTTCCCGATCTTCGGCAGCGATCATCCGCTGGTGCAGTCGATCTGCGTGTCCGCGCTGACGTGGGGCATCTTCCTGGTGCTTTCCCGTGGCGTGCGCCAGGCGGCGATCATGAACGTCATCACCACCGTGGCGAAGATCCTGCCGATCCTGGCATTCCTAGTGCTCGTAGCCTTCGTCGGATTCAACACGGACGTGTTCACCTCTGACTTCTGGGGCCGCGCCGCCACCTTCGGCGAGAACCAGGATCAGGCTCTGTCCATCAGCGACCAGGTGAAGGGCATGATGCTGTTCACCGTCTGGGCCTTCATCGGCGTGGAGGGAGCCTCCACCTACTCGAAGCGCGCACGCCACCGCAAGGATGTCTCCCTGGCCACCTTCCTGGGATTCGTCTCGGTGTTCTTCCTGCTCACCGCCGTGAGCTTCCTGTCCTTCGGTGTAGTCTCCCGCGAGGAGCTCGCCGCGATGGGCGATAACTCCATGGGCACCGTCCTGGAGCACGTCGTCGGCCCGTGGGGCGCAGGCCTGATCTCCGTCGGCCTGTGCATCTCCGTGCTGGGCGCCTACGTCTCCTGGCAGATGCTGTGCGCCGAGCCGATCACCCTGATGGCTCAGGATGGACTGCTACCAAAGGCAGTGGGGCGCACCAACGATATGGGTGCCCCGTATGTCTCGCAGTTCCTGTCCGCCTTGGTGATCCAGGCGTTCATCATCGTCTTCTACCTCAACGAATCCACCTACACCACGATGGTGCAGCTAGCTACGTCCCTGTACCTGGTGCCTTACGTGTTCTCCAGCCTGTACCTGCTGTTCCTGGCCACCCGTGGCCATGGGTTCAAGCACCCGGATGCGGGCTCGAAGTTCGACATTTCCGGCCCCGAGGTCGGCAAGAAGACCAACCGTATGCACCTGCTCATCAGTGTCGTGGCTTTCGGCTACTCGCTCTGGCTGCTCTACGCGGCCGAACTGCAGTTCGTGCTGCTAGGCACGCTGCTAATCGTGCCGGGCCTGGCGGTTTATGTCGCCACTCGCCTCAAGGCCGGCGGGCGCGTATTCAACACCTTCGAGTGGATCATTAGCGCCATCGTCGTCGCCTCGGCGATCGGTGCCCTCTACCTGATCGTCACGGGTCAGGTCAGCCTGTAGCACGGGTCAGGTCAGCCTATAGCACGGGGCAACTACCGGCGTTTCTGCCGGTCCCACAACACCACAGAGGTAGAGCGCGGGACGTGCACAATCTCACCTCGCGGGCGACCACCGGCGCCGCCTCTACCCTCTGCCCTTTCTAGGCGCGCCTGCATGTCCGCCAGGCGGCGGCGCAGAGCCGCGTTTTCCTTCTCCAGCTCGTCCATCCGGTTCTGCTGGTCAATGATCGTCTTGATGCCTGCCAGGTTCACGCCCTCCTCGTGAGAAAGGCGCTGGATCTCCTGCAGCTGCTCAATATCCTCGCGCGAGTAGCGGCGCCCTCCGCCGCTGGTGCGTTGGGGCGTCACTAAACCCATACGGTCGTACGTGCGCAGCGTTTGGGCGTGCATTCCAGTAATCCGCGCGGCGACAGAAATCACGAAGACTTCGCGTTCGCCGCCGTTCTTCGCAGCACTCATTCGTTACCCTCCCATCCTTCGCGGGGGTCAAAGCCCGAGCGCTTTTCCTCTTCCGAGTACTTGCGCAGCGCGCTCATCGCGCCCTCGTCCAGGTTCTTCGGCACGGCCACCTTCACGGTCACCAGCAGGTCGCCGCTGGCACCGTTGCGCTTGTTCACACCGTGACCGCGGACGCGTAGCGTGGTGCCGTCCTGCGTGCCGGCGGGGATGCGCACCCGCACCTTGGAGGCCAGGGTCGGCACCGTCACCGCGCCGCCGAGCACCAGCTCGGGGTAGCTCACCGGCACCGTCAGCTTCAGGTCGTCTCCGTCACGGCTGAACACCTTGTCGGGCTTCACATGCACCGTCACGAACAGGTCGCCAGCCGGCTTGCCGCGCTGCCCCGCCGAACCTTGGCCGGCCAGGCGCACCTTCTGCCCATCAACCACGCCCGCGGGCACGCGCACAGTGATTGTGCGGGACTGGGTCGTGCGCCCCGTGCCGGAGCAGTCCGCGCACTTGTCCTTAATCACCGAACCAGTGCCGGAGCAGTCCGCGCACGGGCGCGAAAACCCGAAAGCGCCCCTGTTCTCGCTGACCATGCCGCTGCCGTCGCAGCCCGCGCAGCTCTGTGACGAGGTGCCCGCCTTTGCGCCAGAACCGTGGCAGTTTTCGCACGGCTCCGGCTTGGTCAGGCGGATCGGCACGGTCACGCCCTTCGTGGCCTCGCGGAACTCGAGGGTCAGCTCCGTCTCTACATCCGCCCCGCGGCTGCGCTGAGTACGCTGGCTGCGCTGAGTACGCTGAGCACCCTGACCACCTCTTTCACCAAAGAGTCCGCTGAATACGTCGCCGAATCCGCCACTGGTGGCGTCATCTCCAAAAAGATCAGAAACATTAAAGCCGCTGCCAAAGTTGCTGCTACCAAAGTTGCCGCTGCCAAAGTTGCCGCCGAAGTTAGCGCCGTAACCTGCGCTGCCCGCGCCGAAGCTCGAACCATAGCTCGAACCGCCGAAACCGCTCGCGAGCATACGCTTCAGCTCGTCGTACTCCGCGCGCTTTTCCTTGTCCCCCACCACGCTGTACGCTTCGGAAGCCTTCTTGAAGCGCTCCTCCGCCGCCGTGTCGCCCGGGTTCGCGTCCGGGTGATTTTCGCGGGCGATCTTGCGGTACGCTTTCTTGATCTCCTCTGCCGATGCGGTGGAGGACACGCCGAGGTCTTTGTAGTAATCCTTCTCGACCCATTCACTGTGCGCCATGTGTCGCTCCTTCCTGCTTGCGCTGTTCACGCGGGGTGTCACTCATTAACCTTGAGTCTACCGCGCTGAACTTTCGTTATCTAATCTTCTTAACGACGCCCCTACGTATTTATTCCCTCCCCGCATCACTTCGGGCTTTGCAGTGTGCGCTAATTGAGACTTGCTATCCCGAAACTAGCTAGGGTGGGAACCATGTCACCTAAAAAGCGCAGCTGGTTTAGCCGCCTTTTCGGCTCCCAGGACTCCCACAACTCGCATGCCCCCAACCCCTCACACAACCCCAATATGCCTGCACAGCCTCAGGGATTCCCACAGCCTCAGGGTTTCCAGCAGCCCGGCCCCGAGGATCCACCCGTGCCGCTACCCGGGCTGGACTTGCACCAGTCGACCACGATGATCCGGCAGATTGTGCAGGTACTCAATCGGTTGGGCTATGGTGCGAATCCCACGCCAGAGGTGGTGTATTACAGCAAGCCTGGCGACATCAAGAAGCCGCTGAGCTACCCGGGTCCAACCCCCGGACCCTATGGGGGACAACTCCCCGCTCCGGACTATGGCGAAGGTGGGAAACTGGGGCTAGAGAACATCACGAAGCTGTGCGCCAACGCTGAGGATTTCGGCAGAGAAATGCCCCAACTGGTGGAGGGATTCGTCACCAATTTGATCAGGTCGGCCGAAGCAGATCTATCCCTGCTGTCGCTTCCCGATGCACAGTTCTACCCGCACCTGCGAGCGCGTTTGATGGCGATCGATCTCCTACCGGAGGATGCGCGGGCAGATGCGTATGAGTTCAACCCGGACTCGCCGATGCGTCCTTTCTCGGACGACCTGTGTATCCACCTGGTTCTGGATACGCCGGAGTCTGTGATGACCCTGTCGTCCCACTCGCTCGAAGGCAGAGGCCCCGTCGAGGACCTGTTCCGAATCGGCTACCGCAACCTGTGGCAGGAGCTGGTCGATGCAGAACTAGTGGCACAACCCATTCGGGCAAGCGAAAGCAAGCCCGGGGAACGCTTTTGGGCGATCGAAAGCAGTTCTTTCTATGCGGGGTCGATCCCTCTTCTAATGGACGAGATCCTCGAGCGCTGCTTGCCACAGATCAACCCAAGCGAAGGGCTAGTTTTTTCTACGCCAAATCGCCACACCACCTTGATTCGCGAAATGAGTGAAGGCATAGAACTATTGGGCTCCATCAAGATGATGGCGGCCATGACCGCTCAGGAGTTCTCGAGGCAAGCGGGCGCACTGAGCCCTCGGGTGATGTTTTCACACATGAGCGAAGTCATCACCTTCACCGACATCAAGCAGAAGGAAACGGGCAAGGCGGAAATCGAGATTCAGCCCCCGGCGTACCTCCTAGAGAAGCTCAACCGAGACAAGAACGAGGGCTAGCCAGCTTCCTGCCGCATCTCTGCAGCACCTCTGCAACCCCCCTGCCGCATCTCTGCAGCACCCAAGTTGCCGCACACCTAGAACGGTGGCTCTTCTCCCTGGTCGCGGTTTTGATTGCGGTTTTGGTCGCGATCCTGGTCGCGGCCGCGCTTCCGTTGGTTGTGTTCCACCACCCTTCGAGTCCGTTTCACTGCCCGGTGCCGGAAGGTGAATCTCCCTAGCGGCCCATTCGGCGTGGTGATCACCGTGTGGCCATCCCCAAAGCTGGTCCAGGTTTCCACACCGTCGGAACCGATGGTCACATCCCACGCTCCGGTCGTTTTCGCGTTGTGATGTTTGGTGCAGAGGCAGTGGAGGTTCGACGTATCGGTCGGTCCGCCGTCTGAACTGTTACGTTCGAAGCGTTTGACGTGATCCAGCTGGCATTTATGCGCCGGAGTGTCACAGCCCGGGAAGCGACAGGTGCCATCTCGGCCTTCGACGCTCGCTCGGATGATTGGCGTTGGGGTGTAGCCGGCGGTAGTAGCCTTCCCCGGGGCTTGCAGGTGGGTAACTCGCTCTAGCCATTCTTCCGTGGCCAGCGAATTTAGCCAGGTGCCGGCGGCCCAGATCTGAGAATCCGGGGCATCCACCCGCCGGTACAGATTGAGGTTGACCTCGGCTATAGTGCTGCCCCGCACCAGGCTCAGCAAAGCCCGCACCCTCGAACAGTTTTCTTTGTTCCGCACACTATCGAGCGCTTGGATCAGCTCCAGCGCCTCGAGCTTGGGGAGGGTCAGGTAGAACTCGGTATAGTCGCTTGACCGATCGTCGATGCTTAGCCGCGTCGCGCCGCCGAGTATGGCTGCGTCTTCTGTACTGATCGCGCCATCTGTCGCACCGTCTGTCGCGCCGTCTGCGCCGCCATTGCCGTCCGCACCATCAACCGGTGGCATGGGCGGTTCTGTGGGGTCGATCGGGCAGGCCAAGGGTTCGTGACTCAGGACGATCCTCTTCAGGCGTTGGCGGATCGTGCCTTGCCCCAACATCGCCTGGTTAGGCCGGGTCGGTGACAGTGCAGTGTAGACGTCGGCTTCTACGGCGGAGGTGTGGGCGTCACTAACGGCAACAAGGCTATGAGCAACGATCCGCCAGACCTCGATCGAGTAAGCACCGGTCTCCGCCAGCTCCACCAGCGACGGAAAGCGGCGGAGGGTGACGCCTACGTCGACGAGCTGGACGACGCGGAACTCCGGGAGGCCTAGCCGGACGCACAGGCGAGTGGTGACGTCGCTGACGCATTCGTCATCGCGAGGCACGCACTCCAGCGCGAGGCGGGCATGGTTGCGGTTGATGTCGCAGATCGCTGCGCTCATCGGGTCGGCGGGGTCGGTAACTTTCCAAAACGCCCCCGTTGGTTGGTTGTTGTGGTCTGGTGGCTCTGGTTGGTTGTTGTGGTCTGGTGGCTGATTGCTGTGGTCTGCGGGATGGTCGGACATCGTTCCCCTTCGATGATCAAAGTCCCCAAAGTGTCCCGTGATTTTCCGTACGCGATCAATATAGAAAACACCCCGGACAAACAACCCGAAAAAACTTCCCAAAATCGAACACACGTTCGATCTGTCAAGTAAAATCCCAGCTAGACAGCAAAAGAGGACCCCACGGAAAGACCATGGAGCCCTCTAAAAACTAACCTACAGAACCTACTGCGGATCACCGATGATGACCATCGCGTTGCGCAGCACCCGGTCGCCCAGTCGGTAACCGCGGCGCAGGATGGTGGCCAACACCTTGTCGTCGCCGCTGCTCGTGTCCTGTACAGCCTCGTGGCAGGTCGGGTCGAACTCGTCGCCTTCCTCGCCGAACTTCTCCACCTTCATGGACGCCATCACAGACTGCAGCTTGTCCGACATAGACTTCAGCGGGCCGGTCAGGTCGCCGTGCTGCTCCGCCATCTCCAGGTCATCCAGGATCGGCAGGAGCCCGGCGGCCACCTCTGCCTTCGCGCCAGTGATCACACTCTCGCGATCGCGCTCCACGCGGCGGCGGTAGTTGGTGTACTCCGCCGTCACGCGCTGCAGGTCCTCGGTGCGTTCGGCCAGCTCAGCCTCGATGCTGTTGCTGTCGTCGTTATTGACGCCCTCAGCATCAACCACAGCAGCCTCAGTATCAGCCAGACCCTCGTCGACCCCTTGCGTCTCCGCAGCTTCCGCAGCGGAAGTAGCGTCAGCCACAACATCCTCAGAGGCCACGCCCGGATCCTGATTCAGATCTTCAGACATTACTTCTTATCATCCTCTGCGGAAGTGTCCTCGTCGACAACCTCGGCGTCCACAACGTTCGGGTCATCGGTTGCTGCGGAGCCTGCAGCGTCTGCACCGGCACCCTCGGCACCGGCGGCTGCCTCGGCCTCGTAGATGGCCTTGCCCATCTCCTGAGACTCGGCGTTCAGCTTCTCCACCGCATCCTTGATGGCCTCGATGTCGTCACCCTTCAGAGCCTCGTCGACAGCCTTGGCTGCGTCCTCGACCTTGGTCTGGGTCTCTTCGCTGACCTTGTCCTTGTTGTCTTCGACGAACTTGCGGGTCTGGTAAGCCATGGACTCAGCGGAGTTGCGGACCTCCTGCTCCTCGCGGCGCTTCTTGTCCTCTTCCGCGTGGGTCTCGGCGTCCTTGACCATGCGGTCGATCTCCTCCTGGGACAGGCCGGAGCCGTCCTGGATCTTGATCGTGTTCTCCTTGCCGGTCGCCTTGTCCTTTGCGGAAACGGAGACGATGCCGTTGGCGTCAATATCGAAGGTGACCTCGATCTGCGGAACGCCACGCGGCGCCGGGGCAATGCCCGCCAGCTCGAAGGAGCCGAGCAGCTTGTTGTGGGCAGCCATCTCGCGCTCGCCCTGGAAGACCTGGATCTGCACGCTGGGCTGGCTGTCCTCAGCGGTGGTGAAGGTCTCGGAACGCTTGGTCGGGATGGTGGTGTTGCGCTCGATCAGCTTGGTCATCACGCCACCCTTGGTCTCGATGCCCAGGGATAGCGGGGTGACGTCCAGCAGCAGCACGTCCTTAACCTCGCCGCGCAGCACGCCGGCCTGCAGGGCAGCGCCCACGGCCACGACCTCGTCCGGGTTTACACCCTTGTTGGGCTCCTTGCCTCCGGTCAGCTCGGTAACCAGCTCGGAGACGGCAACCATACGGGTGGAGCCACCGACCAACACGACGTGGTCGATCTCGTCAACGCTGATCTCCGCGTCCTTCAGCACTGCCTGGAACGGCGTCTTGGTGCGGTCCAGCAGATCCTGGGTGATCTTCTGGAACTCGGTGCGGGTCAGGGTCTCATCCAGGAACAGCGGGTTCTTGTCCTCGTCCACCGTGATGTACGGCAGGTTGATGGAGGCCTGCTGGGAGCTGGACAGCTCGATCTTGGCCTTCTCCGCCGCCTCGCGCAGGCGCTGCAGGGCCATCTTGTCCTTGGTCAGATCCACGCCGTGGCTTGCCTTGAACTTGTCGGCCAGCCAGTCGACGATGCGCTGATCCCAGTCGTCGCCACCCAGCTCGTTATCGCCGGCGGTTGCACGAACCTCAACCACGCCGTCGCCGATCTCCAGCAGGGAGACGTCGAAGGTACCGCCACCCAGGTCGAATACCAGGATGGTCTGCTCCTTGTCGCCCTTTTCCAGGCCGTAGGCCAGGGCGGCTGCGGTCGGCTCGTTGACGATGCGCAGGACGTTGAGGCCGGCGATCTGGCCGGCATCCTTGGTGGCCTGGCGCTGTGCGTCGTTGAAGTAGGCGGGAACGGTGATAACCGCGTCGGTTACGTCCTCACCCAGGTAGCTTTCCGCGTCGCGCTTCAGCTTCTGCAGGGTGCGGGCGGAGATCTCCGGAGCGGTGTACTCCTTGTCGTCGATGGAAACCTTCCAGTCCGTGCCCATGTGGCGCTTAACGGAGCGGATGGTGCGATCCACGTTGGCTACCGCCTGGTTCTTAGCGGACTGGCCAACCAGCACCTCGCCGTTCTTGGCGAAAGCCACGATGGACGGGGTGGTACGGGATCCCTCGGAGTTGGCGATGACCTTTGCCTCGCCGCCTTCCAGAACAGAGACCACAGAGTTGGTGGTTCCCAAGTCAATACCTACTGCACGTCCCATAGTGGGGTACCTCCTGTTGTTTTAATCCTTCGTCGGATTGTTGTTGTCAGTCATCGAGCCTTTAGTGTGAACGACTCAACTCATGCTCTCCAGTATCCGGAGTTTTTCTCTCTAGTCAAATCTTCCTGAGTCAGCCACACTCAACCTGCTCACACCCTACTCAACTCATCGCACGTCAAACTTGTTCCCGATCGGCTCAACTTTTTTGAAAATTATTTACAGATTCACCCCTGAACCTTCCCTGAAATGCGCAAACCCGCCCCATCTGTTTTGATAGTGGGCATGAAAAACCGCATACGCATAAACCGCGCCCTCATTTCCACCCCGTTGGCAGCCGCCCCGCTTGTCGCTACCTCGATCCTCGCTGGGTCGGTCATTGCCACCCCCACAGCCTTTGGTGCAACCGCAGCCGCCGCCCCTTTTTCTTCCGCTACCCCTTTTGGTTCCGACGCCTCGCTCTCCGCACCGCAACTCCCCGCAGGATCGACTTTCCCATCTTCCGGCACTCTGAAAACTGGCGGCCAGGAACAAACTCACTACAACGGCGCGTTCGACCTCGGCCAAGCGAGCAAGGATCCCAACGTGGGTGGACTATCCGGGCTTACTGCCCTCGCCGATGGCTCCTACCTCGCCATCTCGGATGACAAAGGCGATCATGGCCCCACGCGCGCCTACCGCTTGAACATCGACAACAACGGGCGGGCAAAGGTCACTGGACAAGTTAATTTCACCAAGCCAGATGGCAGCGCATACAACCCCAAGGAATACGATGCGGAGGAGATCCAGCAGCTACCTAACGGCCATTTGCTATGGACCACCGAGGGCGAATCAAAGGGATCGAAGAACCGCTCACCCCTTGTCATCGAATCCGATAGCAACGGGCGGGAAATCCGGCGCATCCATCCCCCGCACTATCACGTCCCCGACCACAATGCAGCAAAGGATATTGAACAAACTAAAGGGATAAGCCCCAACAAAGGCCCGGAGGGCATGACAATTTCTCCTGATGGGGAAACTTTTTACACTCTCAACGAGAACTCATTGGTGCAGGATGGGCCAATCAATACTCCCGAGGCGGGTTCCAAAACTCGGTTGACCGCTTACAGCACTGCAACCGGCAGGCCCAAGGCCGAGTATGTGGTCGAGGTGGACCCCACGTACGCCCCCAAGGCCGATCGCGGGTACGCTTCCTTGGCTACTTCCCCGGATGGTAGCCTCTACGCGCTGCAGCGCGGTTACATCCCCAAACAAGGTAACCGCGCCGAGATCTACCGTTTGAGTCTGGAAGGGGCCACCAATGTGCTTGGCCGGGAGCGCTTGGACGGTAGCGAGGTGCCCGTTAACCGCGAGAAGGTCTTCGATTTCGCTGGACAAAAACCCAGTGACATTCACAAGCTCGGTGACAACCAAAGCTCGAGTGGCGATAAGGCTAACACTGAGGCAAGCCCCAACATCTCTGCATCCCCCGAAAATGTTGAAGGCTTAACCTTCGCGGCCCCGCCTGCCCACTCCGCAGATGTGCCGGCTCACGGTTCCGTCACCACCGGCTCCCTTCCTGCGGGCTCCTCCGCCATCGGAAACCACGCCGGCAGCTCCACTTCCCCGGCGAAGTTAAACCGCGTGTACTTAATCTCGGACGATAACTTTAGTGATTCGCAGCGTACGTTGCTCCATTCTTTGGACATCCCCCAGCGCTAATTATCGCTCCTCACCAGCACAGGCGCGGAACGCAAAGTTCTAAGCCTGCGGGGTGGTTTCGATAGTCACTGTCCGGTCAGCGCACGCTGCCAATAACCGATGGTCGTGGGAAATCAATAGCACTCCGCGGTTCGCCCGCACGGTCTCGCGCAACATCTCCACAGTTTTCGCCGTCGCAATGGGGTCGAGCATTGAAGTCGGTTCATCGCAGATGAGGAAGGCGGGATCCATCACAGTTGCGCGGGCCAAGCATGCTCGCTGCAGTTGCCCATCGCTTACCTGTGCTGGTCGGCGATCAAGCAATTCCCTATCCAGCATTGCTCGCTTCGTATGATCCTCCACGCACTCGCGAATCACTTCCCTATTGTGCTCCCCGGCGATCAATAAAGGTTCAGCGATGATCTCTCGGAGAGTCCACCGCGGATTGCACGCATCCCGAGGGGATTGGCTCACCAACGCTATTCGTGATCGCCGGCGATCTCGCCCCGTCACCACAGGTTCTCCGTCAATCGTGACCTTTCCCGAATCTGGGAGGAAACGCCCGGAAAGCAACTTGGCCAACGTCGTTTTGCCAGATCCTGAAGGTCCGATCAGCCCCACGAGCTCACCGCGTTCAATGTTCAGTTCAATTTTCTCCAAGACGGGTTTCCCCGCATAGGAATAGGTCACCTCGGTAGCTTTAAGCATTTCTCTCCCCTACCTCGGTTTGGTATTCAAGGCCTCCGCTGGGCAAAGCCCCAACCAACGCGTGACCAAAGTCGGTTTGCGGTGCAGCCCAAAACTCGCTGGCCTGTCTACTTTCCACTACTTCGCCCTCATGCAGCACAAAAATGTGGTCGCACGCTTCCCATTCTCGAAGGTCCTCTAGATCGTGACTTATCAGCATTACTCCGAGCCCCAGATCCTTGGCCGCGGACCGCAGTAGCTCCAGCGTCTCCTTCGTCAATTGTGGGTCCAATGCTGCGGTGGGCTCGTCTGCGATAAGGAATTGCGGATCTCCCGCCAACGCCGCAGCAAGCGCCGCTCGCTGCGCCATGCCGCCCGATAGCTGGTGTGGGAAATACTCGCTGACCTCAGAGTCAAGGTGAACGCGTTCTAACAACTCCTCCACATCCAAGCCACTTCCATGCCGATCGATAATCTCCTGGAGCTGGGTTCCAATCCTCCTCACGGGCGTATAGGACAAGGCCGCGGCTTGGGGAACAAAACCCACCGTTGAGCCCCGCACACTAGCGAAATCAGTACTGTTCCAGTCTGCTTCATCAGCAGTGGTTTCATCGGCTTCCGCAACGTGAGCGGATCCACCAGCTTCCGTATCTTGGGTGACCCCGCTGGGTTCAAGGTGCCCTTTGGTCGCCCCGTGCGCTACACAATTCCCATCAGGCACCTCAGCCGGATAAAGCGAGACCTTCCCTTCTACTCGAGCCCCTGTTGGGACCACCCCAATCAACGCGCGCCCCACGGTCGATTTGCCAGAACCGGAGGTTCCGATCAGCCCGGCCACTTCCCCACGGCGCACGGTCAGGTTCACCCCACACACAATGTTTTTTGCCCCCACCTCTACGCCAAGCCCGCGAGCACGGAGCTCCCCCAACTCGCTCGTCGCCTCAGTTGGCTCCGCAGGCTCCGACCTACGCCCTCTGCGGCCTGCCCCGGCTTCTTTCTGCAGTGCTGACTTCTTCTTTTGCTTTCCGACGCCACGCTCTGCCCGCGCTGTCGCTCCTCGGGTCAGCGATACCCCAGACATCGTGGTGAGCAGCAAGATCATCGCTGGGAAAACCAAAGCCCACCACGCCCCACGGGTGATGTCTTCGCGCGCCAAATCCATGAGCGTTCCCAGTGATGGCTCGTCAGCCTGGATGCCCAGGCCAAGGAAGGACACGGTGGATTCGTGCCACACAGCGTGGGGAGTGAGCATCGCCATCGCTACCAGTGCTTGACCAGAAGCCGCTGGTGCCAAATGCTTTCGCAGCACCCAGCCAAACGAGGCCCCTGCACCGTACGAGCACTGCACCGTTTCGGACGCGCGGACCGTCAACACCGCAGATCGCACGATACGCGCAACCGGTGACCAGTGAGTCACAGCGATGGACCCCACGATGGCAGCAACGGATCCCTGGAATAGTGCGACAATAACCACTGTCAAAATGAGGTGCGGAATGGCATTCACGGCATCGTTGATGCGCATAACAATGCGATCGACCACGCCACCGAGCCCCGCCGCCAATAAGCCGACGAGCACGCCCAATGTCGTAGCGGCAACCGCAGCCGTAAGCCCGATGAAAAGGGAAACCCGCAAGCTTTCTGCGGTTCGTACGAATAGGTCGAACCCAAAGTGATCAGTACCGAAAATATGCGCGGCAGTCGGTGAACGCAGGGAATTGGCAAAACTTGGAGTTCCCGCCTCGAAGATGGCGGGAACTATAGCTGCATACAGCACCAGAAGTGCAAAAACGCTTAATCCAATGAGGTGCCCACGCATCCACCTGCGGACACTCTGTGTCCGCGAATGCGTGCTAAACCCCTGTGCTTCAGCGCTGCCAATATCTAGATGAGCACTGTGTGCTTTCAAGGCTGAGTTATTCGAACTAGGGCTGTGCTCATCGGAGGAAAGAGAACTCTTGTTAGACATCGCTTACCCTCGGGTCGATCAATACGTAGGACAGATCGCTCAATAGAGATCCCAACATCACCACTACCGTGGTCGCGACCGTGGTGAATGCCAGCAGGTGAAAGTCCACGGCCACAGCCGATTCCACCGTGGCTTGCGCCAACCCCGGCCAGGAGAAAACCGTTTCCACAATCACTGCTCCGACGACCATCTCGCCGAGGCGCGCTCCGATCAAAGTGATCAGCGGCATGAGCGACATAGGCAGCACATGCCGAACGAGGATCGTGTGTTCGGAGAGACCACGCAAGCGCGCGTTGGCAACCGCTGGCGACTCAACGGCTTCGGCAGTAGCGCGTTGCATCGTCAACAAAGGCCACGACAGCTGCGAGATCGCTAGAACGACAGCCGGTGCGATGAGATATGGCCCCACCGTTCCCAGTGACGGGGACTTACCGACCGGCGCGGCTCCTCCCACGGGGATGAGGTGCCAGAACACGCCAAAAAACAGCACGCTTCCTAGGGCATAAATGTAGGAAGGAGTAGCTGCCACAAATACGCCCAACGCGGTTATCGCCCGATCCACCACTCCGCCGGGTCGGCGAGCAGCACTCAAGCCGAGAAGCGCTGCAATCGCCAGCATCAGCAACAGGCCCGCTCCGGATAGCAGCATCGTCCACGGCAGGCGCTCGCCAATAACTTCAACAACCGGTTTGCTGTACACCCGGGACCAACCCAGATCACCTGTAAAAACGTGCCCCCACCAGGAGGCCCATTGCTGGTACCACGGGGCGTCGAGCCCCAAAGAAGAGGCAATGCTCGCGCGTTCTTCGGCAGTGTAGTTGCCGTAGTTCGCGCCGAGGTGGTGCGCAAGGGGATCAAACGGCGACAAGGCAGCGAGGCCGAACATGATGAAGCTGACCACCACGGTTGTCACGGCAATGAGCAACAAGCGCGTACCAACCATCCGGCCGATCCCGCCGAGGTTATCCCGGCGCCCCGGCAATACAAACCTGCGCCAGGACTGCCGAGTTTTTGCTGAAGTGGGTGCCCCGTCTGAACCGGAAACTCCGTTTGAATGAGATGCTCCAGCCGAGCTTGTCTTATCTGCAATCCGAACAGCACCAACGTGACCAGGAGCAGGATGACCAGCACCAGTGTGACCTTCAGCGGTGTGAACGTCCGCAGTGTTCACAGCGGCTCTGCCATGAGCGGAGTTAGCAGCAGAAGAAGTGGTAGAAACCGCTCTCATGAGTTATTTCTTCCAAGCGACTAGGCGCCACCAAGGCCCCCACGTCACGCCGTGAATATGGGGCTCGAGCAGGAGATTCGGTTTCTTCCACGAATTTTCCTTTGAGACGTAAATGTGGTTGACGTTCGCCAAAGCCAGCATGGATGGGTTTTCTGCGTGCTCGGCTTGGATCTTGCGCCACAGTTGGTTGCGCTTCGCCTCTTCGTTCTCACTGCGCGTCTCATCCAGCAGGTCATCCATTTTCTTGGAGCCGTAGTTGCCTGGATTGGCCCACTTACCCGTCGCGGGTGTGCGTGTGTGCAAATACTCATAGGCCATCACCGTGGCGTCATAAGGGGCCGATCCGCCGCCCAAAACGACCGACACATCGTGTACCTTCGGTTCGATGTCATGCCACGTGCTGGACTTGGTTTCGAACTCTAGGCCCAGCTTCTTCATCTGCGAGGCGAACTCGATGGCGATGTCTCGGCGTAGCGTGTCGTTGCCTGCATAGTAGAGGTCTACGTGGAAGGGCTTACCGTCTTTTTCCCGCACACCCTGGCTGTTCTTCTTCCACCCAGCTTCATCGAGTAGTTTCTCCGCTTTGGCCACGTCGTGTTGGAAATCCAGGGATGGATCGTGGGCATCACCGTAGATTGAGGACAATAGTCCAGAGATCGGAGTGCCCTGCCCTGCCAATGGTCCATCAATAAATGCCTGCCGATCAGCGGCGAGGTTCAATGCCAAGCGCACCTTCGGATCGGCAAACTCGGGCGTTTCAGGGAAAGAAATACCCCGCCAATCAGCCGTCTTGGTGACATCCACGCTGATGCCATCCTTACCTTCTAACCCCTTCAGTTGGCTGGGCGGAATAGCCGCACCATCAATTTCACCAGCAGCTACGCGCTGCGCGCGGGCCGTATCATCCGCAGCGGTCGTAACAACCAATTCCTTGACTTCCGGCGCACCGTCAAAATAGTTGTCGTTGGCTTCAAAGATCGTTTCATCACCCCGGCGCTCCTTCAGGTGGTAAGCGCCAGTACCCACGGGTTCGGTATTCAGCTTGCTTTGGGTAACTGCCCCTTTGCCCAGCATCTCGGAGGGAGCGATCGCGTAGGTGAGTCGCGACAACATTTCGGCAAGTGGGGAACGCAACTTAAACACCACGGTGTGCGGATCTTGGATCTGCACCTCGTCGATGATGTCGTAGCGGCTGACTACTTCGGAACCGACGGAAATGTCTTTGGCTACGTCATACGATGCCTTCACATCTTCGGCATCGAAATCAGAACCATCGCTGAACTTCACTCCTTCTTTGAGCTTCACAGTCCACTTCGTGGAGTCAGCATTGTGTTTCGGCATTTCCGCAGCCAGTGCTGGCACAAAGTTCGGAACCTTGTCTGACGACGATGGCTCTGGTCGCAGCAGACCGTCGTAGATCGGGCTCACCCCGGTTTGGGCATATCCCGTCGCTGGGTGGAATCCATCGCCAGCTTTACGGTCTGCCAAAACCAGCCGGGTGGGGTACTGGCCCTCCCCACCGGAAGCTTGGCGGCTCGGGTCACCGCAGGCTACCAGCGCCCCTCCAATCATCACGCTGGTTAAGGCACATGCTGCCCCTCGCCGCAGTTTTGTTCGCATACGTCATTCCTGTCCAGCACCCTATTTAAGGCGCTTATTGCAATTCATTGTCATTATTAGAAAAGAAACTACCTTACGGCATATTTAGATTTCAACCCCTTGAACTTTTCTCGACAGCACCGCAGGGTGCCTTAAGCTTGGACGCCATGGACATCTTCACCCGCGCCACCCCTGAACCCCCTCATGCGTTGCGACAGCATTTCACAATGAGCTCCCACCCCTGCGATACACATACCGTCTACTCCATTGCCCCTATGCAGTTCAGGGGCTCTCATGCCACCGACGCCACGCGCTACAGCCCGCACACTTCCGCCTTGGCGGAGATTCCACCCGAACACGCAGCTTCACAGGCTGTTCTTTTTATTGCGCCACACTCCCCCTCGGAGCCATTCACAAACAGACATTGGAACCTCGCCTGGCAACTCGCGGAAACCGATCTTCGAGTTGAAATACCAATCCCCCGCGCCAATAAAACTTCCACATCACCTTCCACTCCTCCCCCACACCCCACCACAGCATCTTCAACGCACCCCGGCACAGCATCTTCAACCGCTACCGCCTCCCCCACAGGCTCTGCGACCATTCGCCAAACCTACCGCAACCTCCTAACAGACCACGGCCCTCAACTCGTAACAGCCATAGCGGAATCGTCATGCATCCCCGAGTTATTGGACGCACTCCAGGAAGCGACCGCACCGCGCACCATTGTGCTGCTGGCGCCCCAAGCTAAAGACATAACCCTACTGAAACAGCTCTTCGGAGCCGATAGTTCGATCACAGACCGTGCGTTAGACACTGAAGTACACATCTTCTTCGCCAAGAAGGATAAGGGAAGCCCGGGGATCGTCGACGAGGCGTCGAAATTAAAGAAAAATGGAGCCACAGTCATCCTCCACGAAGGCGCTAGCGGCAACTGCCTATACCATCTGCGACATTCAAAGGCAGGGCGCGCAGCCCGGAAAGCGATCCTTTCTGTGGCGCACAACACAGCAGCTCGGGATATTTAAGCAACATCGCCGTTTCTAAAATACTGCCAAAAAATAGGTGCGACCAGCGGAGAAAACTTCACCAAAGCCCTGTTCAATTGTTAATCTACCTAGCAAGTAATTAGTTCATACATATTCCGATTCCAGCTCGGATGTGAACTACTTGACTGAGTCAACGTGGCTCATACAGGACTTGCGAGGAGCACAATAATGGACCTGCTTGCAGCAGGGCAGGCGACGTCCAATGACATTCCGTGGAACATCACCGTTCCACTGGGCATCATTGGCGCACTGCTTTCACTGCCCGCCTGGATTTTCTTCATCCGTGGCGCGGCGCAGATCTTTACCACGATCCGACTGGGCCAACCGGCGCTGAAGAGGACGGACAACCCCGCCGGCCGACTGATGAACCTGATCAAGGAGATCATCGGCCACACCAAGATGGCCAAGAAGCCCGGCGTGGCAATCGCCCACTGGCTGGTCATGGTCGGCTTCCTGCTGGGAGCCATGGTGTGGTTCGAGGCCTACATTCAGATCTTCGACCCCGAGGGCGGCTGGCCCATCATCGGTGGCTGGGGCCTGTACCACTTCGTGGACGAGCTGCTAGGCCTGGGCACCGTCATCGGCATCATCACGCTGATCATCATTCGCCAGAAGATCGGCGACAAGGATAAGAAGGCCCGTTTCTACGGCTCTAACTCCGGCGCGGCGTACTTCGTCGAGGCCGTTGTGCTGATCGAGGGCCTGGGCATGATCTTCGTGAAGGCCTCCAAGATCGCCACCTTCGCCAGCTACGAGGGCGGCCACGCGGCCACGGACTTCTTCACCATGCAGCTGGCCAAGATCCTGCCGGAATCCCCGCTGCTGGTTTCCATCTTCGCGCTGATCAAGCTGCTGTCCGGCATGATCTGGCTGTTCATCGTGGGCCAGAACGTCAAGTGGGGCGTGGCATGGCACCGCTTCATGGCGTTCTTCAACATCTTCCTGAAGCGCAACGCTGACGGCCGCAACGCCCTGGGCGCCGCGAAGCCGCTGACCTCCGGTGGTCGTATGCTGACCATGGAAAATGCAGATCCAGAGGAAGACGCGATCGGCGTTGGCAAGATCGACGACTTCACCTGGAAGGGCTGGATGGACTTCACCTCGTGTACCGAGTGTGGCCGCTGCCAGGAGCAGTGCCCGGCTTGGAACACCGCGAAGCCGCTGAGCCCGAAGCTGCTGATCACCAGCCTGCGCGACCACGCTATCGAGTCCGCGCCGTACCTGAAGGCCGCGCGCAAGGACGCTGCCCACACAGGTGGCATGTTCTCCGGCGAAGGTGCCGCCGACACTGCCGTTCTGGACGATCCTTCTGTTGACGCCCACGCGGATATGCCTTTGCTGCAGCTTGTCGCTGCGGGCGAGATGGGTGTTATCGACCCCGACGTGCTGTGGTCCTGCACCAACTGTGGTGCCTGTGTTGAACAGTGCCCGGTAGACATCGAGCACATCGACCACATCGTCGATATGCGCCGCTACCAGGTCCTGGTTGAGTCTGACTTCCCGACCGAGCTGGGTGGCCTGTTCAAGAACCTGGAGACCAAGGGCAACCCGTGGGGCCAGAACAACAACAAGCGCTCCGACTGGATCCAGAAGGCCAAGGAAGACGGCATCGAGGTGCCAGTCTTCGGCGAGGACATCGAGAACTTCGACGACACCGAGTACCTGTTCTGGGTCGGCTGTGCGGGCGTGTACGACGACAACGCTGTGAAGACCACGCGTGCCGTCGCTGACCTGCTGTACACCGCAGGCGTGAAATTCGCCGTGCTGGGCGAGGGCGAGGGTTGTACTGGTGATTCCGCCCGTCGTGCCGGTAACGAGTTCCTCTTCCAGATGCTGGCAGAGCAGAACATCGAAATGCTGGACAACGCCTTCGAGGGCGTGCCGCCGAAGCAGCGCAAGATTGTTGTGACCTGTGCACACTGCTTCAACACCCTGCGCAACGAGTACCCGGACCTGGGCGGTAACTACCAGGTTGTCCACCACACCCAGCTGCTGAACAAGCTGATCCGTGAGGGTCGCCTGGAGCCGGTATCTGCACCGCAGAACGGCCGTCAGGTCACCTACCACGATCCGTGCTTCCTGGGTCGCCACAACAAGGTCTTCGAGGCTCCGCGTGAGCTGATTGGTGCCTCCGGCGCCAACCTGGTGGAGATGGATCGCAACCGCGATACCGGCTTCTGCTGTGGTGCTGGTGGTGCCCGCATGTGGATGGAAGAGCACCTGGGCGAGCGCATCAACCTGAACCGTACGGACGAGGCTCTGGCCACCGGCTCGGACGCCATCGCCATCGGCTGCCCGTTCTGTAAGACGATGATGACCGACGGTGTGAACAACCGTCAGTCTGAGATCGAGAACAAGGAAGACCGCACCCAGGTCCTGGATATCGCCCAGATGTTCCGCGAGTCCGTCCTGGTCGACGGCGAGCTGCCTGCACCGAAGTCTCCGGAGTTCCTGGTAGCACCGGAGCGCGGCTGGGTTGACGAGGAGAAGCTGGCTCGCGAGGAAGCCGAGCGCAAGGCCGAGGAAGAAGCCAAGAAGAAGGCTGCCGAGGAAAAGAAGCGCAAGGCTGAAGAGGCCAAGAAGAAGGAAGCCGCGGCCGCTGCTGGTGGCGCTGCCGCTGGTGCCGCTGCTGCGCCAGGTGCCCCGAGTGCTCCGAGTGCTCCTGCTGCTCCGGCAGCCCCGGCAGCACCGTCCGCACCTTCCGCTCCTGCAGCACCTGCTGCCCCGGGCGCTCCTGCTGCACCGGCAGCGCCTTCCGCTCCTGGTGCACCGGCGGCTCCTGC
>NZ_KV799274.1:0-69084 GCF_001809885.1 Corynebacterium sp. HMSC058E07 | reverse complement strand
CCGGCAGCTCCTTCCGCTCCAAAGGCTGGCGCTCCGGGTGCTCCGGGTGCTCCGGCAGCTCCGGGTGCACCTGCTGCCCCTGCTGCTCCGGGCGCTCCTGCAGCTCCGGCAGCTCCTTCCGCTCCTGGTGCACCGGCGGCTCCTGCAGCACCTTCCGCTGGCGCACCTGCTGCCCCTGGCGCTCCTGCTGCCCCTGGCGCACCGGCAGCTCCTTCCGCTCCAAAGGCTGGCGCACCGGCAGCTCCGGGTGCTCCTGCAGCTCCGGCTGCTCCAAAGGCTGGCGCACCTGCTGCCCCGGGTGCACCGGGCGCTCCAGGCGCTCCAGGCGCTCCTGCTGCTCCGAAGGCGGAGCCAGCCAAGTCCGCTGAGGCCGAGGCTCCCAAGGCCGAGCAGGAAGCTCCGGCAGCTCAGCAGGCGCAGCCTGCAGCCCAGCCCGCTCAGGATGGTGGTCCGATCAAGCTGACCGCCACCGCTCCGGGCGCTCCGGGTGCACCAGGTGCCCCGGCTGCAGCTCCCGCTGCACCGGCTGCGGCTGCTGCTGGCGCAGGTGCCGTCGCTGCCGGCGCAGGTGCCGCTGCTGCCGCGTCCAGCGACAACGACGCCGACCAGGCGGAGGCTCAGGAGTCTGCTCCGGCAGAGGCCGAGGCTCCTAAGGCTGAGCAGGCTGCTCCTGCCGCCCCTGCCGCTCCCGCTGCCCCTGCGGCTCCGTCCGCTCCGGCAGCGGAGACGGCACAGCCCGCGGCACAACCCGCACAGGATGGTGGTCCGATCAAGCTGTCGGCAATGACGCCAGGCGCTCCGGGAGCACCCGCTCCTGCCGCCCCTGCAGCCGCTGCTGCAGCTCCGGCTGCTGCCGCCGCAGCACCGCAAGCTGAGGCACCGCAGGAGGCACCCGCTGCAGAGGCTCCCGCCGAGGAACCGCAGGCCGAAGCGGAGGCTGAAGCACCGGCAGCTGAGGCTGAGGCACCGCAGGAGGCACCGGCAGCTGGGGCTCCCGCCGAAGATGCTCAGCCAGCTCAGCCGGCCCAGCCAGCACAGCCTGCCAACGATGGCGGACCGATCAAGCTGAACACGATCGTTCCGGGCGCTCCGGGAGCTCCCGGCGCACCAGGCGCACAGTAAGCGCGACTAAGTCGCACGCTCCATAGCGGCGGCGGGTCCAGCACCATGCTGGATTCGCCGCCGCTTTGCCGTTACTACCCCATGCACGATGTCCCAAATCTTCCATTTTGGGAATGAATGGCCGACTTGACGGGATCGTCAAAACGCTCTGACCTGCACGAAAAGAATGGTTCTAAAAGTAGAGTGGAAGATTTGGGACACCCCGGCCGCAAGCCTCCTCGCACCCACCGCAAGAATCTCCGGTTGGGAATGTACCCCGGGCACCCCGTAGCCTAGAATTAATTCTCATAGACACTCCCCTAGACAGGAGCGCACACGGGCATGCAAGAATGCATGAACGCTTGGTGCTGCTCGACGCCTCACGCCCACAGATAGAGGTAGGTTTCCCATGACTGACGCTGACCCGACTGACAAGAACAACCCCCTCAACGCGGGGAATTCTGTAAGCGACGCCGAGGAAACCCCTTCCGAAACCCCAGCCAACCGCACCGCCCCGGATGACCTCGAAGAGGACAAGCCAAAATCCGGCCTGCGGAAGTTCTTTGGGATCATGCCGTTCTGGGCCTGGGTGCTGACCCTCGGCCTGATCGCCACCATCATTGCGGGAGTCACCGCGTACGCCACGATGCGCTCCACGGAAACCGGCACCCCCGGAAGCGCTAGCAGCACTGAGCAGCTGAAGCCCTCGTACCCCAAGCCCACCACCACCGGCAAGTACGATGACGACGATACAAAGCCGACCCCCGATGCAGGCCCTGGCTACGGCGGCTACCAGAACTACTACTACGCGCCGCAGGTGCCTCAGACGACTGAGCAAACTGAAACGGAAACCTCTGAGGAAAACAAGCCGTCCGAAGGCTCCAAGCCGGCCAAGCCTTCCAAGTCCCCCAAGCCATCGCCCGGCCGGAACACTGGCGGTCCGAGCGTAGGCGGCCAACGTCCGGGTGGAAACGTCGGCGGTAACGCAGGCGGCACCTCCGGCAACGGAAACGCCGGCACGGGCAACGGCAACAGCACTGGCACTGGCGCAGACACAGACTCGGACGCTGGCGCCAGCGAATACGACGAGTAACCCGATAGCCACACGCGCAGGCCACGCGAGCGCGAGGGGGCGTCACCGAAAAACTATAAAAACAGCAGCCACAATGGCACAATGGGGAGAATGAGTACCCCCAAACGCCCCAGCGAACTGCGCACGTTGGACCAATCCACGAAGCTGCAAAACGTCCTCTACGAAATCCGCGGCCCGGTGAACACCGAGGCCGAGCGGATGGAGGCCGACGGGCACCGCATCCTGAAGCTCAACACGGGCAACCCCGCGGTGTTCGGCTTCGAGGCGCCGGACGTGATCATGCGGGACATGATCGCCGCGCTGCCGACGGCGCAGGGCTACTCCACGTCGAAGGGCATCATCAGCGCCCGCCGCGCGATCGTCTCCCGCTACGAGGTCATCCCGGGCTTCCCTCAGTTCGACGTCGAAGATGTCTACCTGGGCAACGGTGTGTCCGAGCTGATCACCATGACCATGCAGGCACTACTCAACGATGGCGACGAGGTGCTGATCCCCTCCCCGGACTACCCGCTGTGGACCGCCTCCACGTCGCTGTCCGGCGGCCGCCCCGTGCATTACCTGTGCGACGAGGAAAACGACTGGATGCCCTCCATCGAGGACATCAAGGCGAAGGTTACGGAGCGCACGAAGGCCATCGTGGTCATTAACCCGAATAACCCGACGGGCGCGGTGTACTCCCGCGAGATCCTGCAGCAGATCGTGGACGTTGCGCGCGAGCACTCTCTGCTGATCTTGGCCGACGAGATTTACGACAAGATCCTGTACGACGATGCGAAGCACATCAACATCGCCTCGCTGTGCCCGGACCTGCTGTGCATCACCTACAACGGCCTGTCGAAGGCGTACCGGGTGGCGGGTTACCGTTCCGGCTGGATGGTGGTTACTGGCCCGAAGGGGCATGCAAAGGGATTCATCGAGGGTATTAACGTGCTGGCGGGCACGCGCCTGTGCCCGAATGTGCCGGCGCAGCACGCGATCCAGGTGGCTATTTCCGGCCGCCAGTCGATCGACGATCTGGTGCTGCCGGGCGGGCGCCTACTGGAGCAGCGCAACGCTGCCTACGAGGCGCTGAACGAGATCCCGGGCGTGAGCTGCGTGAAGCCGATGGGTGCGCTGTATGCCTTCCCGCGCCTGGACCCGAACGTGCACGAGATCCACGACGATGAGAAGTTCATGTTCGACCTTCTGCGTTCCGAGAAGATCCACCTGGTGCAGGGCACGGGCTTTAACTGGCCGACCCCGGACCACTTCCGCGTGGTTACGCTGCCGTGGGCCCGCGACCTGCGTGCCGCGATCGAGCGCTTGGGTAACTTCCTGGCTAGCTACCGGCAGTAGCTGTTGCTGTTTTTCTTAGCGACGCCACCTCGCGCCCCAGCTAGTTCCGGAAGTTCAGGTAGGCCTTCGAGGGGGTCGGGCCACGCTGCCCCTGGTACTTGGAGCCCAGTGCACCACTGCCGTAAGGGGCTTCCGCCGGGCTTGTCATGGTGAAAAGTGCCAGCTGGCCGATCTTCATGCCCGGGTAGAGGGCGATAGGCAGGTTGGCGGTGTTGGAAAGCTCCAGGGTGATGTGCCCGGTGAAGCCCGGGTCGATGAACCCGGCCGTGGAGTGCGTCAGCAATCCCAGTCTCCCCAGGGAGGACTTGCCTTCCAGGCGCCCGGCCAGGTGGGCGGGGATGCCGAAGCATTCCAGGGTGGCGCCCAGGACGAACTCGCCAGGGTGCAGGATGAAGGCTTCGTCGTCGGGGACTTCCACCAGGGTGGTGAGCTCCTCCTGCGGCTGCTTCGGGTCGATGTGCGTGTACTTGGAGTTGTTGAACACGCGGAACAGGCCGTCGAGGCGCACGTCGATGCTGGATGGCTGGACCATGTGATCGTCGTGGGGGTCGATCTTCAGCTCGCCGGATTCGATGGCGGCGCGGATGTCTCGGTCTGAAAGTAACACGCTCTATAGCCTAGCGGGTGTGAGGCTACGTGCAGCCAGCTGACCGCGCACTAACCCCGCCCCAGCGCCAGGAAGTTCCAGCCCGCGGCTTCCCACGCCTCACGCGGCAGGCAGTTGCGACCGTCCAGCACAGCGGGGTTGTCCCCGGCCACCAGCTTGCGGGCGGCTACCGGGTCGAGTTCTTGGAACTGCTTCCATTCCGTCGCCACGATCACGATCTCTGCCCCGGACAGTGCTTCCTCTACATTCGGTGCATAAGTCAGCGTGGGGAAGATTTTCGCTGCGTTTTTCATGCCCTGCGGGTCGTACACGGTGACGTTTGCGCCGCTCAGGGATAGCGAACCGGCCACGGACAGGGCGGGCGAGTCGCGCACGTCGTCGCTGTTGGGTTTGAATGCCGCGCCGAGGACCGTCACGTTCCGGCCGATCAGGGAGCCACCCAGCGTCTCCCGTGCCAGCTCTACTGTCTTTTCGCGGCGGCGCATGTTGATGGCGTCCACCTCACGAAGGAACGTGAGCGCCTGGTCGGCGCCGAGCTCACCTGCGCGCGCCATGAACGCGCGGATGTCCTTCGGCAGGCAACCGCCACCGAAGCCCAGCCCGGCGCCGAGGAACTTTCGCCCGATGCGGTCATCCATGCCGATCGCGTCGGCGAGTGCGGTGACATCCGCGCCGACGATCTCGCACAGCTCAGAGACCGCATTGATGAAGGAGATCTTGGTGGCCAGGAAGGCATTGGCGGAGACCTTGACCAGCTCCGCGGTCGGCAGGTCCATCACCAGGAACGGCGTGCCTTCGTCCAGCGCGGGGGCGTAGATCTCGCGCGCGATGTCCTCTACGCGCTGCTGCTCGGCGCGGTCATCGCTGTTGGAGCTATCGCCGCCGAGGCCGAGGACAATGCGGTCGGGGTGCAGGGTGTCTTTCACCGCGTGGCCTTCGCGCAGGAACTCGGGGTTCCACGCGATGGTGATTCGGGCGCTGTTTGTGGACGCCGCCGTGATCTCATCCGCCTTCTGCTGCAGCTCGTGCGCAGTACCGACCGGGACAGTGGACTTGCCGAAGATGGTGTGGGTGCCGCTGACCAGTGGGGCGAGCGTTTCGATGACAGCATTTACATAGGTGGTGTCCGCGGCATAGGAGCCTTTGCGCTGCGGGGTGCCCACGCCGATGAAGTGAACGTCGGCGAACTCGGCGGCTTCGGCGTAGTCGGTAGTAAAGCGCAGGCGGCCAGCTTCGATGTTGCGGGTGAGGATCTCCGGCAGACCGGGCTCGAAGAAAGGGACGCGCCCTTCCGAGAGAGCTTGGATTTTCTCCGGGTCGACATCGACTCCGAGCACGTCGTGCCCCATATCGGCCATGCAAGCGGCGTGGGTTGCGCCAAGGTATCCCGTTCCAAACACTGTCATACGCATAGCAGGCAAATTTACAATTGACAGGTGAACAGGAGGTGACCTCCAGGTGATCTTGTTTGCAGTGTTTGGTTAACGGTCGTTGAGGCTCATGCCTACTGCCTAAGTGCGAAATATGTAAAAACTGATTTTTGGCGAAGCCTACAGTCGCACCAACACCGCCAAATACCCCTTTATGGGTGGCTGGCGAAACAGTCAAGACGACACACCGAAACGCTATAGATATATGCATATATCTGGGCACATGTGGATGACCTGACAACAATTTCAGAACCAAACCTCCCACATGACTCAAATCACATGGAAAGTTGACCTCCGACTTCCCACTAAATCAAAATTCCTGCTAGAGTGTCTCTTCGTTAGGACTTGCCAGCGTTTCTACAGCTTCGCAGCCGGAATCTCTTATAAAAGAGTTAGTGGCAAGCAAGGAGCCAAGAGAAGCTTAAGTGAAGTCCTTGACTTCGAACCACTCACACTTACAGAAAGGCATTTCAGATGCGTAAGTTCCGCAACGCAGCTCTGGCTGTTGCTACCGCTACCACCGTTGCCATCTCCGGCGTTTCCGTTGCTGCTGCTGAGGACACCCAGACCCCGCCGGCAACCGAGAAGCCGAGCGCTGCGGGCTCTTCTGAGCTGAAGGACAAGATCGTGAAGGGTCTGCAGCTGGACCAGCAGGCTACGGGCGACCAGCTCTTCGGCCAGAAGAACTGGAAGAACGACGAGAAGATCAAGGCAGCTACCCCGATGTGGGCTAAGATTGCTGACAGCCTGTTCATCACCACCGCCGCAATCAGCGTCTTCGGCCTGGTTGTTGCTCCGATCTACAACTTCCTGCGCTACGGCATCAACCGCTAAGCAGAAGCCAACACACGTCCACTTAGATAGGAAAAGGGAATTTCTATGAACATCCGTAAGGCCGCTCTGGCTCTGGCCACCGCTTCCTCCGTCGCACTGGCTGGCACCGCTGTTGCAGGTGCTGAGACCCCTGACGCCAACACTCCTAAGGGCGTCAGCCTCAGCTCCCAGATCGGTGACAAGCTGGAGAAGAAGCAACCGCACACCGGTAGTGAGTTCTTCAAGCCTTCCAAGGACAAGCCGCTCCACGCTTGGAGTGCGCTCCTCTGGGCCGGCCTGGCTGCTGGTATCGCTGGCACCGTTGCTAGCGCCATCATCGGCGTTGGCAACTACCTGAAGCACCAGGGCATCATCAAGTAAGACCTGTTAGAGCTTTAAGCTCCGGGCTTTGATAGCCGATCAAGGGGCGGGAACGAAACTTCGTTCCCGCCCCTTTTCGCATGCGCACAACACCTGCCTGTGCGCGCGTTCCTCGCACCCACAGGCAGGCCTCCGTGCTCCCTGTCGGAAGCACACAGTAGGACGGTGCCAGTTATTGAGCGCTAGGCTGCCCATCTGCAAACGCCCTACAGAGCAAACGAAAGCGGAGAGCGTGCCATCATGCACGCTCCCCGCTGAAGCCCCTCCCTAACAGATCTCCTGCCCTCCGGCTCCTCCATGGCGGCTCCCCGGTCCTCAACCCCAGGCCTGGAGCCAGTCGCCTAAGCCATTACTTGCAGCTCACAATCGGCTGCGGGTCGTAGACCGTGCGCTGGGTCTCGCGGGACAGCTCCTTGCCCTTGAGGTCGCGGATCACGCGAGTATCGGTGGTAGTGAAGCCCGGCGCGCCGGAAGACGGCGAGCAGTCCTCGCCGCTCAGCTCCACCTTCTGAGGCGAAGTCGGGTTCGTACGCTCACCCGGGATGGATTCCACATCCACCTGCTTCACGCCATGCAGTCGCACGGTGACGGAATCACCGGTCACGTCCGTCGTGATGCGCACAGGCGTATCGAACGGGTTCTTAAACTGCAGGTCGATTGCGCCCTCGAATACGGTCGCCTCGCGGCCGGCCGGGTAGCGGGAGATGTAATAAGAGTGCGGGGTGTGCGCCACGTCCTCCATGCCCGCGAAGTATGCGGCGTTGTACAGCGTGGTTGCGAACTGCGAGATACCGCCGCCCACAGCCTTGCCCGCGTGGCCGTCGATAATAATGCCGGACTCCACAAAGCCCTGCTCCGTACCGCGGGGACCGGTGTGGCCGTTCAGGGAGAACGTCTCCCCCGGCAGCACAATCGCACCGTTCACCATCTGCGCCACACGGCGGATGTTCACACCAGAGGGACCGCTAAACCCACCCGTGGTGAAGGCACCTACTTCATCGTCGAAGTGAGCCTTCTTCGCCTGCTCAGTGGTGTACTTGGCCTTCTTGTCCTCATAGACCACCTTGTGTTCGCGCTTCTTCTTATCCAGCGCCTTGGCCTGGAAGTCGCCAAAGGTGTCCTTCCACTTGATGGCCACGCCATCCTTCGACGGCACAACCTTGATGTCATCGCCGTTGAACTCGAAGCCCGCATCACGGTACTCCACCTCGGTGCTGGAAAGCTGCTCACCCAGCACCTCCTTGGCCTTGTCCGTGTTCCACTGCGGCATGAACTCTCCGCCATCCACCTTGAAGGTCAGGATGGAGTGCCAGTCCTGCGGGGTGATCACACCATCGACCTTGTCGCGGCCGTGGAACACCAGGTTCTTCGCCGTCGCCGGGGCCACGTACTGCTTGGCTGCACGTTCCGCGGCGTCCTTATCCGCATCCGCCGGCGTGATGGTGGCTTCCACGTTCACGCGCCCGTCGGTGTTCAGCCAGTTTTCCCGCACCTCGGTAGCCAGCAGCTCGCGGTCGACGGTCTGCCCCGGCTTGTCTTCCTTGATATCCGCCTTGCCTTCGTTGTTCACGGTCAGCGCTGCGTTCTGCGGATCGCGGGTCAGCTCGCGCTCCACGCGGTTCAGGGACCGGTTCAGGCTTTCATCCGTGATCCGCGAGATAATGCCTACCTCGCGGGTCTCGAAGAAGGAGCGGATGCGCGTAATCGGATTCAGCGGCTGCTGGCCCGCCTGATCCACCGTCGCACCCCAATCCACCTGCATGCCAGACTGCGTGGGCTCGATGGTGGAGCTCATGTTGCCCGCATTCACCGTCACCGGCTGGCGGGTGCGCTCGCCCAGATCGTTGCGCAAGCGCTGCTCAGCCTGGGACTTATCCACACCACTGATGTCCACGCCACCGACGGTCACACCACGGGGAACTGTGCCTTCACTCATGGCCAAGTCCACGCCGTAAAGCACACCCCCCAGGCCGATCAAACCAACAAAGAACCACACCCACCACGGAATGCCTCGGCGCTTGCGTGGCTTAACGGGCCGGCTTTGCTTAGTCTGATCCTGAGAATTCACGCAGGTAAGTCTATCGTGAACACCCCCTATCAGGGAATTCTTTTACTTGGAAATGCAGGTGCGATCCACGGATTTGCGCACCCGATCCTCCGGGATCCGGCCGTCATCGATCGCTGTGCGTATAGCCGCCACCACATCGGGGATCTCCACGGCTCCGGCCGCTGCCAGCGCCACATCCGCGCCCGCCGCCAGTGCGGCCACGGCTGCCTCCGGGCCGGGATACGCATCCGTCACGGCCTTCATGCCGGTCAGGTCGTCGGTGTAGATCACGCCGTCGAAACCTGGGGCGTCCTGCTTCGGCCCGTAACCACCCTCCCGCAGCAGCTTGTAAGCCTCCGGGTTCACCGAGGACGGCAAAGGATTACCCAACCCCGGCACCTGCACGTGGCCGACCATCACGGACATCCCCTTTACGCCTACCAGCTCCCGGAAAGGCAGCAAGTCGTTGTCCTGCATCTTCTCCAACGGCGGAGTGGTCACCGCGCCCATGTGCGAATCACCCGTCGCGTGCCCATGGCCCGGGAAGTGCTTCAACACCGGAGTCACCCCAGCCTGCTGTAGCCCCTCCGAGTACGCCCGCGCGTAGTCGGCCGCCGCCTTCGGATCGGCGCTGAAAGCACGCGAACCGATCGCATTGTCGGAAACATTCTGACCACCGGCCAAGTCCACCACCGGCGCGAAGTCCACAGTGATTCCCAAAGCGCGGATCTTCTTTCCGTGCTTCACCATCAGGTCGCGCACCTGCTCGGGGCTCATGGTGTTCGCCATCTGCTGCGCGCTCGGCAGTTCGCCAATGATCTCCGATAGGCGCTGCACCAGCCCGCCTTCCTCATCCACACTGACGGTCAGCGGTTCGCCCGCGCGCTTTTCCAGCGCCGCCAGGCTACGCGCGGGGTCGCCCTGCCCATTGAGGATGCTGCGGTCCGTCTGCGAACCAATAAAGAGGTGCCGCACACCTAGGTCGACGGCTTGTTCTGCGGATTCGTAATTTGTGACGCCCACCGCCAGCATCCGCCCAGCCATATCCCTAGGGGCCTTGCCCTCCACCTGGGTACACGTCGGCCGGTCATCCGCCTGGGCTGCGGTGGATTCGGCAGCGCCGGAGGTTCCGGAGGTCGGCGCGGCGGAAGTGGTGGTACCCGAGGATGAGGTGTTGGTGGGCTGGTCAGTGGGCGTCGATAAGGAACAAGCGCTAGAGGCAACAAGAAGAGCGAAACCTAAAGCGCCAGCGGCTACGTGTCTACGGGGCATAGTATTAACGTAGTAACAAACGCAACAAGCAGAGCACCAATCGAAGAGTGCAATCGAGGAGCGATAACCATGACCGAGCAGGCAGAGCAAGCACAGCAGGCACAGCACAAGGCCTTCGACGCGAGCGGCGATACGGTACTGATCGCCTACGACGGCTCTGCGGAGGCTCGCGGCGCCGTGGAACATTCCGGGCGCTTCCTGTCCGCAAAGAACGCCTACATCCTGACCGTATGGGAGCCGATCCACCGCCAGGCTGCGCGCGCAGCGGGCATGAGCGGCATGATGCAGCACGACTGGTCCAACGAGACCGGCGAGCACCCGGAAGACGACGATCCGGCATACGCAGAGGCAGTGAACATCTGCAACGAGGGCGTGGAGCTGGCCAACTCCCATGGTTTTGCAACCGAACCCTTTTTGGTAGAGTCCGGAACAGCTATCTGGAGCGCCATCGTGGATGCCGCCGATGAGCTGAATGTGGATCTGATCGTCACGGGAACCCGTGCGCTATCGGGCTGGAAGTCCTTCCTGCAGTCCAGCGTGTCGGACAGCATCATCAAAAACGCTGGTCGCCCCGTGCTGATCGTCCCGCCGATCGAAGATGAGGACTAGTTTTCACAAACGAACGTTTGTGGGCGTTTCATTAGGTACGATCAACAAGAAGCTAGTACGCTAGAACCACAACAGTCCCAATAGGAACAGGAATTAACATGGCTTACGAAACTGCCTCCAACCGTCGTGGCCTGGGCGCCCTGGTCGCCTCCGCAGTCGCAGGCCTGGTTCTGGGCGGCGGCGCCGCCTTCGGCGCAGGTGCAATGGCCGACTCTACGGAACTGCCCACCGACGAACAGATCGCCGTCAACCAGGACAATGCCTTCCTGGGTGCCGTCCAGTACGGCGGCCGCACCAGCGAATAAAGGCGCATCGCCACGTGCCAACGACGGCGCAACGCCCCCTTTCCCGCCGCGCTTGGGTGTACACCACCCTCGCGTGGTTTCTTTTCGCATTCCTACAGTCCCCGGGGCTGACCTCCGCCGATACAAAGCTGAACCTGACCGCCAGCCCCTGGAGGTTCCTTGGCCAGGCGCTGTATCCGTGGACTGACACATTCCCGCTGGGGCAGCTGCAGAACCAGGCCTATGGGTACCTGTTCCCCCACGGCCTGTTCTTCGCCGTTTTTTCCTTTCTGCCCGGGTGGGTAGTGCAGCGCCTGTGGTGGGGTTTGCTGCTGACGTTGGCGTTTTCCGGCACGGTTCTTCTGCTGCAGAGGCTGCGGATCGGCAGCCGCGGATCGCGGGTCGTCGCGGGCATTCTTTTTGCCCTCTCCCCGCGCATCCTGACCACCCTGGGAGCCATTAGCTCCGAGGCCTGGGTGTGCGCACTAGTGCCGTGGGTATTGCTGCCGGTGGCCAGTGCGGCGCTGCTGGCGCGGGGAACTAACGATCGCACGCGTGGCTGGCCCGACAAGCGCACGCGGGCCTACCTGGCCAAATACGCCCTGCTAAGCGCACTGGCAGTGCTGTGCCTGGGTGCGGTGAACGCCGTCGCCACCGCCGTCGCCATCCTGCCCGCCGTGATCTTCTGGCTGGGCATGTGCATTCGCCGCCCGCGGGTGGGCCTGTACTTTGCACTGTGGTGGGTGCCCGCCGGGCTGCTGGCCACGTTCTGGTGGATCGGCCCGCTACTTCTGCTGGGCAAGTACTCCCCGCCGTTCACGGACTACATCGAGTCCGCATCGCTGACCACCAACTGGATGAACCTAGCCGAGGTTCTGCGGGGAACCACCAGCTGGACGGCCTTCCTTTCCGCCGAGCGCCAAGGCGGGTACGCGCTGGTCGGCGAACCCATTTTCGTCGCCGGCACCCTGCTGGTCGCATTCCTGGGACTGTGGGGGCTGACCCGCCCGCGTCTGCCTTTCGCAGGTCGCTGGCTGGTGATCCTACTGGTGGGTGTAGCTGCGATGGTGTTCGCCACCGCCCCGATCTCCCCGTTCTCCGTCTGGGGTCGCGTATTCCTCGATGGCGCGGGTGCGCCCCTTCGCAACCTGCACAAGTTCGATCCGCTGGTGCGGTTGGTGCTGGTGGTGGGTATCGCCCACGGGTTGGCGCGCTTGCCGTGGCCGGGGTTAAGCCGCGAGCGTTGGGCGCGGTGGCGCAACCCGGAGAAGCACGCCGAAGTGCCCCGCGCCATCGCCGTCAGTCTGCTGGTCGCCGTGGTCACCGCCACCGGCTGGTCCGGGCGAATCGCCGCCGCGGATGCCTACCGCACGGTACCCGACTACTGGACCGAGGCCGCGGACTGGCTGAACTCCGAAGTAGCGAAGGAAGCCGGGGATTCGCACGTCCCCGCCCGCACGATGATCCTCCCCAAGGCCCGCTTCGCCCGCCAGACCTGGGGAAACACCCGCGACGAACCCGCCCAACCGCTCTTGGACGTACCGTGGGTCGTCCGCGACTCCGTGCCGCTGGTGCAGCCAGAGGCCATCCGTGGCCTCGACGGCGTGCAGCGCGAGTTGGAAACCGGCACGGCCATCCCCTCCCTCGCCGCCACGTTGTGGCAGCAGGGGGTGAGCTACCTAGTGCTGTGCTATGACCTCACGAGCGCCGCCGATACCCCCGGAGCCAAGCGGATTCAGCACACCCTCGAACGCTCCGGCGGGTTCGACGAGGTCGCCTCCTTCGGCGACGACCAGGTGCGCATCTACCGCGTCGATGCTGGCGCTGGCGGTCCTGGCGCTGGTAGCTCTGGGGACCTGCGGATTATTGACGCCGAACGTCTCGACGTCGCCCATTCCGGCCCCGAATCCCTCCCCCGCCTTGCTGCGGCAGACGCTGCCCTGGGTAGACAGGGTTCAGCGAGGACGCGCGTGGGGGCGTCCCAAGGTAAAGAGCTAGGGCTGGCAGCACAGACAGTGACCGATACGCCTGCGCTGCGCGACCACAACTACGGCAACGTGGTGGGCGCGGACAGCGAGATCCGCAGCATCGACGACGAAAGCAAGGTGCTCAACCCCGTGCGCGACTACCCCGTGCGCGACGCGGATGGGCGGGAGCTGGCGCCGGAACAGATGACGCGCGTGGAGGGGCGCGGCGAAGTGCGGGTCTCCTCAACCGCCGCGGATCCGACGGGCTTCGGCGGAGCGGAAACATACTCGTCCGCAACCTCCGCGGTGGATGGATCGCGCCGCACCGCGTGGCGGCCGACCGTCGGCAACGTAGCTGGCCAATACATCGAATTCCGCCTGGAAGAGGCACACAACCAACTGGCGCTGCGGCTGGACATTCAGGGGCGGCCGACTCGGGTGCAGGTGACAACCTACCTGCAGGATCGGGTGGTGGCAGGCACCTTGAAGACCCTGGAACCAGGCAAGACCAACAAGGTGAATGTGCCGGCGGGCAAGGCCGACAGGATCCGCCTGACCATCGTGGGAGCCTTCGGCGATTTCGGCGTGGCCGAGGCGAAGGTGCTGGCGGGCGAAGAGGACGTCACGCCGCAGCGAGTGCCGACGGTGCCTCCGGTGGACGCGGCGGACGGGGACAATGCACCGGGCGCTGGCGCTGGCTCCGCAGTGAACAGGTGGGTGTTCGGCCAGGAAATCAACGAATCCGTGATGCTGCGCAACTTCGAGGTGCCAGAATCCATCGGCAACGGTGCGGGACAGCTGCCGGTCGTCGTACATTCCTCCGAATGCGCCGACGACGACCAGGCGCCGGTGACAATCGACGGCCAGGACTATTCCTGCGGCGACACCCTGAACCTGCCTGCGGGGAAGCACGCACTATCCGCCACCGCGCGCTGGGTGGCGCTTTCGGTAGCCGAGCCCCTGTTCGGCGCTGCGGTGCGCGAGACCCCGGCCACGCAGACCTTGGAGCAGGCCACCCCGCGGGATCAGCTTGCCCCCGGCGAGCAGTCCACGCACCTGGAGGCCTCGGACAAGAAGCGCATTTTGTTTAGCCCCTCGCAGGCGAACCCGGGGCGCATCGCCACGCTGGAACACGACGGCGAGACCACACAACTGACCCCCATCACCGTCAACGGTTGGCAGCAGGGCTGGATCGTCCCGGAGGGCGCGTCCGGGCTGGTCACCATACATTTCGAGGGCACTGGTTTGTATCGGACGTGGCTGGCCATCGGGCTGGTAGCGGCGCTGGTGCTGGTGGGCTTGTGCATCTTTGTGGCGCGGCGGACGCGCCGGATGCCGGTGCCCGCGGAGATCGCTGCGGGCTCGGCTGGCACGGGCACGGCCGACACAGACTCAGTCGACGCTGCTGCCGATACCTCTCCCCACCTCCGCCGCATCCTGTTGGCTGTTAGGGCCATCGTCGGACTATCCGCACTGACCGCGCTGACGCTCTGCATCCGCGGCGCGTGGGGCAGCGGAAACTACTACGCGGGCGGGTTCGTGGTGAACGGCGCGCTCGCCGTCGTGCTGCTGGCCGTGGTTGCCTCGGTCCTCGCCTCGGCCTTCGTGGAAGCCCGCACCGAACGCCACCAGGAGTTAATCGCCCGGCGCGCGGGCTCTTCCACCAGCGCGTAGCTCAGCGCAGCGACGGGCACGCTCAGCACGAACGTCGCCACCAACACCAACGCCGTGTGCCCACTGAACAGATGCACCCCCAGCAGCGGGAACACCAGCGACAGCAGCGACATGTGCCACAGGAAGATCGCATACGACCAGCGGCCCAGCGCCTGCATCGGCGCCGACTCTAGGAACTTCGACCGCGGCGCCAGCGTGTACGGGATGATCAGCGCGGCGGCGAACACTAGCCCGTACAGCGTCCGGCGGGCGAACTCCGCCGGCGCCGCGTGAGTCAGACCCTCCGGCCCGTCCGAAGCCGCGACCGCCAGCGCGCCGATGGCCAGCAACCAGAACACCCAGCGGAACTTCGCGATGGCTCGAACTTCGGGCAGCTGGTACCGGGCGTCAATACCTTCGGCCCCATCCTTTCCCGTGCGCGCGTAGGCACGGTCCTGCACGATCGACTCCAGCTCCGCGCCGAGCAACCCCACCCCAAACCATGCGATAAACGCAGGTGGCATGATGTGCGGGTTCAGTCCACCGGGTGCGGGTGGCTCAGCGAATGCGGGGATGAAGGCCCAGCCGAAACTCGCCGCCGCCACTGCGACGATGCACACGATGCGCCATTTTCTTTCTTGACGCCCCCACGCCACCGCAATCACAGGAAGCACAAGGTAAAAGGCCACTTCTACGCACAAGCTCCACAGGTGGGTCAGCCCGCCGATCAGGCCACCGTCGACGTAGATCTGCACCATGATGACGTTCGAGAGCATCTGCCACACCGTCGGCGCTCCCGCGACCGGGAAGAATAGCAACACGATCGCGACGGTGACCAGGTAGGCGGGGAAGATTCGCCCCAGGCGTTTGACGTAGTAGCCCGCAAGGGTCAGCAGGTTGTCGCGCGAGGTCGATACCGCGAAATCCGCCCGGTGGCGGCGCCACAGCAGGAAGCCGGAGAGGGCGAAGAACACAGGCACGAAGAAGTCGGTGCGCGCCATCATGCGGTTCAGCAGGTTGCCGGTATCCGCCCCGGTCTGGAAGGCGACGTGGGTGATGATGATGCCGGAGCAGGCAATCGCGCGCAGCCCTTCCAGCGCAGGCAGAAAGGGCGCGGGGCGGGCAGTGGCCTTATTCGTGCTCGAGTTCTTCGTGCTCGGGATCTTCGTGCCCGGGATCTTCGTGCTCATCGGGATCAGCATAGCCGACGAACCGGACAAGCAGAGCCAAAAACGCTAGCCCCACATATGCACAAACCCGCAGGAAAACGGCCTTTCACAGACTTTTCTTGAAAAATATGTTGAAACTACGAAGTATCTAGTTTTGATTGGCTAAAGTATTGGAAGCTTTCAAGGCTAAATGAAGTCACCGGATAAATTTCGACAGATAGAGTCAGGAACCCCCTCCTATGAAGAGAATCCTTTCCTCCGTAGCGATTGTGCTCGGCGTAGCGATGCTGGTCCTAGCCATCGCCCTGCCCACCTATGTCGTCCCCAAGGGCAAGGTACTGCCGCTGGACCTGGTTTCCACCACCGGCACCCCGAAGACCCCCGGTAACCTGCTGGATTCCGGTGCGCTAGCCTCCGGCAAGCCAGTGGGCGATAACAAGGACAAGCCGGAATGCAAGGGCGATAACCCGCAGATCAAGTGCTTCATCAACAAGGGGCTGGAGATGCAGTCCCAGCGCTTCACCACTGCACAGGAGCCTTCGGACAAGAAGGTCGTCACCCTGGAGGCCGGCCAGACCCTGTTCCGTACGGACAAGGAAGAGCCGAAGAACCTGATCAGCGCGTCGATCGACCACGTCACCCTGGATCGCAAGACCCAGATGCCGGTGCCGGATCCGACTTCCTCTATTGAGCTGAACGCACCGGCGCTGGATGCAGCCGCCAAGGAGGGCAAGGACGAAGAGGTTGAGGCTTCCGTAGCTCCGTTCACCCGCCCGGGCATCACCTACCAGTTCCCGATGGGCACGGACCGCAAGTCCTACGACTACTTCGACATGCAGATCCTGAAGACCCAGCCGATCGACTACGTCGGTGAGGAAGAGCAGGACGGAGAGAAGGTCTACCGATTCGAGCAGACCGTTCCTCCGACCGAGCTGTACCCGGCACTGCGCGAGCGCCTGGAGGCCGACGGTGAGCTGTCCAAGGGCGACAAGGGCACCCTGGCCGCGCTGCGCCTGAAGTTCCCGGCGAAGGTGTGGGGCCTGAAGCCGGAAGAGATTAAGAACAAGGGCGGCGAAGGCGAGAAGAAGGCCGACGAAAAGAAGGACGGCGAGAACGGCGAAGGCGAGGACAAGAAGGAGGACCTCGGTCCCGAGGTCGAGATGTCCCGCTACTACACCGTCCACCGCGTGCTCCGCGTGCTGCCGGAGACCGGCGTGATCGTCAACGGTTCCGAAGAGGTCTTCCAGTACTACGCGCAGGACGACGAGGACGCACAGCGCATCTTCGACAACAAGGAAGAGGAAATCAACAACCCGACCCGCACCGCCGTGTACTTCCCCGGCGCATGGGACGACGATTCCCGCGCAGCGCAGATGAAGAAGGCTTCCGAGGGTAAGGAAAAGCTGAAGCTGATGGGCACCATCCTGCCGTGGATCCTGGGTGTTGTTGGCCTGATCCTTCTGGTTATCGGCTGGATCGCACACCGCTCTGCACGCCTCGCCAGTAAATAATTCCCTTTGACCCACTAGACTGTTCGCTGTGAGATCGCAGCAACCCAAGACCACCGCCACGCGCGATCGTTTGATCGTGCAGGGGTGGTCTTTTCTTATCTCGCTGGTCACGCTGTGGCCTTTTTGGCTGGGGTTGCGCCCTGATTCTTCGAAGGCCTTCATGCTGCGGGATATGTTCGTCCCGCACTCGCTGCCGGAAAACTCCAACAACTTGGGCATCAACGATGGAGCCCCGCGCGCGTTGCCGCAGGATGCGATCCTTGCCCTGTTCTCCCCCACGATTCCCTCGACAATGCTGGCCAGCGCGTTGGTCATCGGCTCGTGTCTTCTGGGCTGCTATTTCGCCGGCGCGATGGTGCGCGATATGGCGGGTGGGCGGTTGTCCGCACAACTCGCGGCGGCTCTTTTCGTGGTGTGGAATCCCTTCGTCATTGAGCGTTTCCTGCAAGGCCAGTGGACGGTCGCCACCGCGGGTATGTTGTTGCCCGCCGTTGCTTATCTCGCGGCCGCGCGGCGCCACGGGCTGCTGTATGTGGCGATCTGCCTGTGCGGTTTCGTCCCTACGGGCCTGGTGCTAGCTCTGCTGACGTCGCTGGTCTTTGCCCCTTCGCACGGGGAGCGTATACGCAATCTTGTTGCCAGCGCCATTGCCTCGCTGCCGTGGGTGCTTCCTGCCCTGTGGGTATCTAATTCTTCGGAGACCCGCTCCGATGCCCTATCTGCCGCGTTGTTCTCCACCCGCGGCGAGACCTTCCTGGGTCCCCTGGCCTCCACCATGGGTCTATCGGGAGTATGGAACGCGGATGCCATCCCGCCGTCGCGCACCCTGTTTTCCGTCGTCGTCGGCGTGCTTTTGTGCATGGTTCTGCTGCGCGGCTTCAAGGAGCTGTGGCAGGTCTACCGCGCCGTTGCGGTGCTGACGGTTCTTTCCTTAGTGACGCCCCCTCTGCTGGCCACCGGTTGGGGCGTGGATTTAATGGGCTTTGCCATTAGCCACGTTCCCGGCGCGGGCATGTTCCGCGATACCTCGAAGTTCGTCTGCCTGGCCATCCCCGGATTTGTGCTGCTGATTGCGGTGGCCGTGGAACGACTGGACCCCAGCCGCACCGATGGGAAGTCTGCCAAGAAGTCCGCTGGAAAGTTCGCGCGCGCCACATGGGCGCCGCGCGCGGCAGCGGCCGGGTTGGCAGTTGCGTGCGTGCTGACCGTACCGGCTTTCCCCACCGACGTTGCTCCGCTGAAGCGAGTACAGATATCCAGCACGTGGGAACAGATGGCGAACATCGTTTCCGGGGCTCCTAATGGAAAGATCGTTTTGCTGCCCCCGGGCAACTACCGCACTCGGCACGATCGTCCGCACGTCGATCCGGGGTTGAAGTTGCTACCGGGCTCGCCGATGGATCCCGGGTTCCTGATCGTGGACGGCAAGATGGTGGACGGCAATCCGGCCAGTATGAGGATCCTGTCGGACCTGATGAGCGGCAAGAACACCCTGCAGCGCAATGGCGTGAGCTGGGTGGTGGTGGACTGGTATTCCATCTCTGATGGCGCGGCCATGTCAAAGGCTTTGCAGGTGCTGAATTCGCAGGGCATCCGGCGCGTCCTCAGTGCCGATAATTACGACCTCTACCGCGTGCAAAGCCCTACCCTGCCGCGTTCCCCGGTGCAGGATCAGGCGCCGCTGTTCGTTGGCATGACGTTCTATTGGATGCTCATGATGTGGGGCCTGTGCATTTGGCTATGGCGTAGCGTCCGCCAGATGCAGGTACCGGGGCGGGCCAAGACAGAGGAACGCTAGCTCCCAGCCGCCGCGCGGGCTTCTGCGCCGACCTCTTCGCACAGGAGGGTCTCCCACGCCCGGCCGGTGGCATCCCAGGAAAACTCCTCCGCCCGGCGCTTCGCCGCGCGCCCCATTTCCCGGCGCTTGTCCGGGTTATCCAGCAGGTATTCGACGGCGTTCATCAGCCCGCCGGGCGAATCGCACAGCAGGCCGGTCTGCCCGTCGATGATGGAATCGCGCAACCCGGCGGAAGATTCATAGCCCACCGTCGGCACCCCGTGCTGCCCGGCCTCGATCACCGCCAGGCCCCAGCCCTCCTTGCGGGAGGGCATCACGTGAACGGAGGCGCGGTTGAGGATCCGGTGCTTCAGCTCCTCGGAAACGAAGCCATGGAAGATCACCAGCGGCTCGATCCCCAGTTCGCGGGCGTAGTCCCGCAGGCGGTCAGCCCACCACCCGTCGCCAATGATGTCCAGGCGCACGTTCGGGTGGGTGCGCGCCACAGCCGCCACCGCGTCCATGGCGTGCTCGATCTGCTTGTGCGGAACCAGTCGGGAAAGCGCCACCAGGTGAATCGTCTGCTCTTCGCTGGCGTGGTCGGAGTTGGGGCTAGGGGCGTCCGGAATCAAAGAAGGAGCAACCGGATCGATGCCGTTACGAATGATCTCGATGCTGCCACGCGGCACACCGAGCTCCACGAGCTCCTCGGCGGACGGTGCGGAGACGGTGACCCAGCGACGGCGGCGATGGATCCACGGCGAGAGGGTTGATTCGATCAGCCAGCCGATGCGGGACAATACGGGGCCAGCGACGGACCACTGCTCACGGTGGCAGTGATGAGTCAGCACGACGGTGGGAGCACCGCTGACCAGGGAGGCGAAGAAGGGCACGCCGTTTTGGGTATCCACCACAACGTCCGGGCGACCGATATCCGCCAGCGAGCCGCGCCCGAATCGCGCCGCCACGATCGCCGCCAGGGCGCGCGGGTACACAGTCAGGTTGCCGCCGCCGCGGGAGAAGCGAAAGTTGCGGCTGACCTGCTGCGATCGCGTAGAGCCGGGATAGTGGGCGGTGCGGAAAACCACCTGATGGCCCTGGGCAGCCAGGTGCTGGCCTACACGCTCCAAGTAACGCTCACTGCCGCCACCTTCGGGGTGGTCCGTGTCGCGCCAGCAGAGAAGCAATACTTTCATGATGAACACAATTCTAGCCAGCCCCACCCGCGCCTTAGATAGCTTTGGCGAATCTTCCGTAGAACCGGCGCCGAACCTGCAAAGATAGACACTCGATGAGCCCGAATAACCGCCCTTCCCGCCAGCACTCCCAACAGCGCTCCCGGCAGCGCCAAGCGTTGAGCATCTTCCGCCGCCGCGCCACCCTGCGCCGTTCCTTCGGCCTGCTGAACGACTTTAAATACGAGCAGACCCAGCCCGATATCTTTTACGGCCACCTGGCCGAGGACACGGTCGGGTTGATCCGCGACATTTACGCGGGTGTGCGCGGCGCAGGCCAGAACGAGCCCCTACGCGACGCGAAGATCCTGGACGTCGGCGGCGGACCGGGTTATTTCGGCGTGGCCTTCGACAAGGCCGGCGCGGACTACTACACCTGCGAACCGGACGTTGGCGAGATGGCCGCCGCGGGCATCAAGCTGCAGACCTCGGTGCGGGGTTCGGGGCTGGACCTGCCTTTTCTTAGTGACGCCTTCGACATCACCTACTCTTCCAATGTCGCCGAACACGTACCGGATCCGTGGCGGATGGCGGACGAGATGCTGCGGGTGACGAAGCCAGGCGGAGTGATGATCTACAGCTACACGGTGTGGTTGGGTCCATTCGGCGGGCACGAAACCGGCCTGTGGCAGCATTACGTGGGTGGCGAGTTTGCCGCCCGGCGCTACGAGAAGAAGATGGGCAAGCCGCCGAAGAACCGCTGGGGCGAAAGCCTGTTTAACGTCTCCGCCGGCGAGGGCCTGGAGTATGCGCGCAAGGTGGACGGCGCCGAGCTAGTGGCCACATTCCCCCGCTATCACCCCTGGTGGGCATGGTGGATGGTGCAGGTTCCGGGGCTGCGCGAATTCGCGGTCTCCAACCTGGTGCTGGTGTTCCAGAAGAGCTAGCGCAAGCTCCGTTGGAGCGGGGGCACCATAAAGGGGCAGAAAAAGACATAAGACTACAACTATTTCCCCGAAGAACGGGTAATGTGGCGTGAGACACAAGTCTAGTGTTGTGACCTGCTAGGTCACTGGATTAACGAGCCACTGCCCTAGCCGATCATTGCACTAATGAATCACTGTCGAGAACGATAGGAAATAGGACTGACATGACCAGTAACACTGGCGCCCCTGAGGCATTCATTTACGACGCCGTCCGCACCCCCCGTGGCAAGGGTAAGCCGGGCGGTTCCCTGCACACTGTGAAGCCCGTTGACCTGCTCTCCGGTCTGATCGAGGCCATCATCGAGCGCAACCCGGGCATCGACCCCAACCGCATCAGCGACGTCATCGCTGGCTGTGTCACCCCCGTCGGCGACCAGGGCATGGACATCGCCCGCACCGCCGCCCTGAACGCCGGCCTGCCGTATACCGCCACCGGCTTCCAGGTGAACCGCTACTGCGCCTCCGGCCTCACCGCCGTGAACCTGGGCGCACAGAAGATCCGCTCCGGCTGGGACGACCTGGTCTTCGTCGGCGGCGTGGAGTCCATGTCCCGCGTCCCGATGGGCTCCGACGGCGGCGCCCTGGCAATGGACCCGGCCTCCAACTTCTACAACGACTTCATCCCGCAGGGTATCTCCGCTGACATCATCGCCAGCCTGGACGGCCTGACCCGCGAGGACCTCGACACCTTCGCTGCCCGCTCCCACGAGCGTGCATCCAAGGCCTGGGAAGAGGGCCGCTTCGACCGCACCGTCGTTCCGGTGAAGGACCAGAACGGCATCACCCTGCTGGACCGCGACGAAACCATCCGCCCCGGCACCACCGTCGAGAGCCTGTCCGGCCTGAAGCCCGCCTTCGCCATGATCGGCGACCAGGGCGGCTTCGACGCTGTCGCACAGACCAAGTACCCGCAGCTGGAGCGCATCAACCACCTGCACCACGCCGGTAACTCTTCCGGCATCGTCGACGGCGCAGCCCTGCTGGCCATCGGTTCCGAGCAGGCTGGTAAGGACTTCGGCCTGACCCCGCGCGCCCGCGTTGTCTCCGTCGCCACCTCCGGTGTGGAGCCGACCATCATGCTGACCGCCCCGGCACCGGCCTCCCGCGCCGCTCTGGCAAAGGCTGGCCTGAAGCCCGAGGACATCGACATCTGGGAGATCAACGAGGCATTCTCCTCCGTCGTTCTGCGTGCACAACGCGAGCTGGACATCCCGGACGAGAAGCTGAACGTCTCCGGTGGCGCCATCGCTATGGGTCACCCGCTGGGCGCAACCGGCGCGATCATCACCGGCACCGCCGTCGACGAGCTGCACCGCACCGGCGGCCGCTACGCCCTGATCACCCTCTGTGTCGCAGCCGGCATGGGTGTGGCCACGATCATCGAGCGCGTCTAACCGACCTTCCCGCAGACCAAAACACAAGAAACACTCAATTTTCCTCTGACAACCTCCCGCGAACGCGAGCGTGAGGGCGTTAATAAATAAAACAAGGAGCATCACACATGAGCATGTTCAAGTGGGACCAGGATGGCGACGGCATCGTAACCATCACCATGGACGACCCGAACCAGCCGGTCAACACCATGAACGACACCTTCCAGGGCGAGCTGCCTGAGCTGGTGGAGAAGCTGCAGGGCGCAGTGGAATCCGGCGAGGCCAAGGGCGTGGTCATCACCTCCGCGAAGAAGACCTTCTTCGCCGGCGGCGACATCAAGTCGATGATCAAGTCCACCCCGGAAGACGCAGAAGCAATCACGAAACAGATCAACGGTATGAAGGCCGGCCTGCGCGCAATCGAGACCCTCGGCGTGCCGGTCGTCGCCGCCATCAACGGTGCGGCGCTCGGCGGTGGCCTGGAGATCGCTCTGGCCACGCACCACCGCATTGCTTCGGACGCCAAGGGCCTGAAGGTTGGCCTGCCAGAGGTCACCCTGGGTCTGCTGCCGGGTGGCGGCGGCGTGACCCGCGTGGTCCGCATGCTGGGCATTCAGGACGCACTGATGAAGGTCCTGACCACTGGCCGCCAGTTCCGTGCGGAGGACGCACTGAAGACCGGCCTGATCGACGAAGTCGTCCCGGCAGACCAGCTGATCGACGCTGCCAAGAAGTGGATCAAGGAGAACCCGGAAGCATCCCAGCCGTGGGACCAGAAGGGCTTCAAGATCCCGGGCGGCACCCCGACCAGCCCGCAGCTGGCACAGTTCCTGCCCTCCTTCCCGGCTAACGTGACCAAGCAGATCAAGGGCGCGCCGATGCCGGCTCCGAAGGCCATCCTGAAGGCCGCCGTTGAGGGCGCACAGCTGAAGAACATCGAAGAGGCTCTGGCCGTGGAGACCCGCTACTTCGTGGAGCTGGTCACCGGCACGACCTCCAAGAACATGATGCAGGCATTCTTCTTCGACCTGCAGTACTGCAACGGTGGCGGCTCCCGCCCGAAGGACGTTGAGAAGAAGCAGTTCAAGAAGCTGGGCATGGTTGGTGCCGGCATGATGGGCGCAGCGATCGCCTACGTGGCAGCGAAGGCTGGCATGGAGGTCGTGCTGAAGGACATCAAGATGGAGGCTGCCGAGAAGGGCAAGTCCTACTCCGAGGGTCTGGAGGCCAAGGCACTGAAGCGCGGCAAGACAACCGAGGAGAAGTCCAAGGCTCTGCTGGACCGCATCAAGCCTTCCGTCGACTACTCCGACCTGTCCGACTGTGACATCGTGATCGAGGCCGTGTTTGAGAACACCGAGCTGAAGCACAAGGTCTGGGCAGAGATCGAGGCAGCCGTGCCGGAGGATTGCGTGCTGGGCTCCAACACCTCCACCCTGCCGATCACCGAGCTGGCTACCGGCGTGAAGCGCCCGAAGGACTTCATCGGTATCCACTTCTTCTCCCCGGTAGACAAGATGCCGCTGGTGGAGATCATCAAGGGCGAGGAGACCTCCGACGAGACCCTGGCTGCGGCCCTGGACTTCACCGGCCAGATCCGCAAGACCCCGATCGTCGTGAACGACTCCCGCGGCTTCTACACCTCCCGCGTCATCGGCTTCTTCCTGAACGAGGCTATGCGCATGCTGGCTGAGGGCATCGACCCGGCCGTCATCGAGGCCGCTGGTCGCCAGGCTGGCTACCCGGCACCGCCGCTGCAGCTGCAGGACGAGCTGAACCTGAAGCTGGCCCGCAAGATCGGCGCCGAGACCAAGGCAGCTCAGGAGGCCGCTGGCCTGACCGTCGACGACGGTGGCGTGACCGAGATCGTGGACAAGATGCTGGACGTCTACGACCGCCCGGGCAAGCTCGAGGGCAAGGGCTTCTACGAGTACAACGAGGAAGGCCGCCGCACCGGCCTGTGGCGCGGCCTGTGGGACGAGCTGGGCGCCGGCAAGGTGAAGGTCGCCGACGGCGAGTCCACCGTTGCAGGCACCGGCCTGGATACCGCCGCTGCCGGCGCAGCCCAGAAGGCTGCTGCTGACCCGAGCGGCGTGGCTGCTGGCTCCAACGTTCCGGCTGACGCACCGGCCTTCATCGACCTGGTGGAGCGCCCGCTGTTCGCCGAAGCTCTGGAGACCCAGAAGTGCATCGACGAGGGCGTGCTGACCTCCGATGCGGATGCCAACATCGGCTCCATCATGGGTATCGGCTTCCCGGCATGGACCGGTGGTACCCGTCAGTACATCAAGAACTACGACCGCCCGGCCGCCGCTACCCTGCCGGAGGGCAAGGTTGCGGACCGCGACGGTGGCGACTACCCGACCCGCGGCGTTGCAGGCTTCGTTGCCCGCGCTGAGGAGCTGGCCGCTAAGTACGGCGAGCGCTTCACCCCGCTGGAGTCCCTGAAGAAGTAGTTCTTCTGTCGCCCCTTTAGTGACTAGCCCCGGCTATTGGTTCTGCGGAGCCACTAGCTGGGGCTAGTCCTTAACCTCCGTCTTGTGCAGCTGCGCATCCAGGTCCTCCGGGTCCAGATTCGCCTCGGAGAATGCACTAGTCAGCGGCAGGCGTAGCTCCAGGTCGGTCCCCGGGCAGAGTTCGATCTTTCCCTCTTCCAGGGTGAAGTCCAGCACGTGCCCGCCGACGGTGCGCGAATCGTCGATAAAGTGCACGTGGCATCCGGGGACGGAAATCCCCTTCTCGTAAACCGGCGTGCGGAAGCCCGCGATAATTCCCGTGACGTCGGTGAAGTGTTGCTCGGCGTCCTCCTCCGTCACCTCGACCATCGGCCGATACGGCGGCTCTTGTTTGACGACCGTGCGGGTGACCACGCTGCTGAAGTGCCCGGTGATGCGGACGGCGTACATGTAGTTCGAGGAGGGCGTCATGCCGTCGATGAATTTCGACAGGTCCGCGCGGCGGATGTTCTCCGGGGCGCGGCGACGGATGCGCGGCACGAAGTTGGTGGCCACGGCGTAGGGGCTCCGGGTTTCCAGGTCGGCGCGGGTGGCGGTGCCGTCGTGGCGCAGTTGGTAGCAAACGCCAGCGATGATGACCATCTCGCCATCCAGCGCGTCGAACGTCCCCAGCCCGAAGTTGCCTTTGCCCAGCAGCTCCCCGACGGTCATCTCGCCGTCGTAGATGCCGTCCAGCAGGGCGGTCATCAGGGAGTTCTGGAAGATTGTGTGCCTAGTTACCGGTGAGTCGCTCATGCCCCCATTGTTGCTGCGCTCGCCCGTCGCTCGCTTTTCTTAGTGACGCCCCTCCCGTCCCAACTACCCCCAATGTGGGGACGGGGGCGCCGGATCGGTGGGTTGGAAACTAGCTGCCCTTCTTGATGGTGATGGTCCAGCCAGCGTCGTTGGTTTGCTCGAAGTTTGTGACTTCGTGGCCGTCGGTAGCTGCCCACCGCGGGATGGCATCCGTGGCCTGGGTGCAGTCGAAGTCGATCTTCAGGGAATCTCCGACTTCCAGGTCGGCCATGGCTGCCTTTGCGTCGACCAGCGGAAACGGGCACACCGCACCAAGTGTGTCGAGCTTGTAGGTGCGATCGCCGACCAGTTCGAGGTCACTCTTCGCCGCCGTGCCGCCCACAGCTGCATTGTCCGCAGCCGGAGTCTTTCGATCCAGCAGCAGGGTTCCGGTGGTGTGGAATCCCAGCTGCTCTGCCATAGCGTTCAGCTCTGCGGCGGACTGTGCGTCGCGCGGAGTAGACTGCGCCTGACCAGCGTTCTGGCCGGTTGGCTGGGCAGTTGGCTGGACAGTTGGCTGGCTGTCCCTTGGGCTGGATGCCTGCCCCGGCACCGCGTCGGTGGGCTTGAGCCATAGCTTGGCGGCAATTCCGATTCCAATCGAGATGAACAGCAGCGCGACCCAGCCTTGGTAACTGAACAGGGAGGTCTGCACCATGCCGTTGCCCACGGTGCAACCGCCGGCAGCAGAGGCTCCCACACCCATCAGCACGCCGCCGATGACGGAACGAACGGCCTGCTCGGCGGAGGGGACGCGCAAGCGGAATTCACCGGATGCCTTAGCTGCAAAGAAGGCACCCACCAGCAGGCCGAGCACCAGCATGACTCCCCAGTCAACGGTGTCTTCGCCACTGATGAGGAACTTGGATAGGTTGGACGACGGGCTGGTGATGCCAAGGCCGTCGTTGCGACCCGTCGCTGCTGACAGTGGCCACGCGAGTACGCCCAGGGCGCCAACGATGGCTGCGGTCGGGTAAAAGTGCCAAGGCTTCTCCGCCAGCAGGTGAGCCAGACCAGTCTTCTTTGGCTTCAGAGTCGCCATCTTCGGCGCCTGAGCTTCCTGCGCCAGGAAGCGGCGGGCCAGGAAGGCAACTCCCAGGGCAAATGGAATAACGAGCCACCAGACCGAGATACCCAGGGAGGCGTGCACCGTGGTAATCGGCAGCTTCCAGCTGCGCAGGCCTTCGTTGAGGGCGGCCAGCGAGCCGCCCTTCATAGCGGCAGCACTGCCGGCGTAGAAGACCAGCGCCAGCCACGAGCCGATGAGACCCTCAGCGGAGCGGTACCAAGTACCGGATGCACACCCGCCCGCCAGCACGATGCCCATGCCGAAAAGCAGGCCGCCCAGAACAACGGCGAGCGGTGCAAACGGCTTGTACTCGGGAGTAATTACTCCCGCAGTTGTAAGCGCAGCCAGGCCGACCGCGTGCACCGCAATGACGATGAGCAGGGCGGTAAAGCCCCGCCAGGTCTTGTTCAAGAAAATGTCTCGGATCATGCCGGTCACGCAGAACCTGCCGCGTTGCATAACCCAGCCGAGGACAGCGCCTAAAGCTAGTCCGGTGAGAATCATGGGTTCCCCTACTCTAAATCAAAAATGAACCGATCTGTCTAGTTTGTTGCGGCCATACTAGTCCGCACTTACCTCCCCTTGCAAAAACGCAGCACCACAGACCGCCGCCACAAGGTCGCCGACGAGTATTAATAACGGCGGTTGGTTCAATCCCATAACCCACAACCAATAGCAACCTATTAATCGTTGAGACTTTACAAAGCCAATGCTATAATGAGTGGTGAATCGCAATCGCACCGCCTACATTGCCGACCTGGAATCTATTTCAACTTCGCGACGTCGCCGAAGAAAATAGGTAGGCTTTGTGGCGACGGTTACGAAACAACTGCCAAGAAAATCCATCGAAGCCAAGCCTTTAGGAGGCACAGCATGTCCCTCATTAACACCGAGATTCTGGACTTCAAGAACCCCGCATTCCACAACGGTGAATTCACCGAGGTCTCCAAGGACGACGTCCTGGGCAAGTGGTCCATCTTCTTCTTCTACCCCGGCGACTTCACCTTCGTCTGCCCCACCGAGCTGGGCGACCTGGCTGACCACTACGAAGAGCTGAAGGGCATGGACGTAGAGGTTTACGCGGTATCCACCGACTCCCACTTCGTGCACAAGGCATGGCACGCAGAGTCCGAGCAGGTCGGCAAGGTGAACTACTACATGCTGGGCGACTCCACCGGCCAGCTGACCAACAACTTCCAGAACATGCGCCCGGGCGCCGGCCAGGCCGACCGCGCAACCTTCCTGGTAGACCCGGAGGGCAAGATCCAGTACATCGAGCAGACCGCCGAAGGCATCGGCCGCGACGCTTCCGAGCTGGTTCGCAAGGTCAAGGCTGCTCAGTACGTTGCAGCTCACCCGGGCGAAGTTTGCCCCGCCAAGTGGGAAGAAGGCGAAGAGACCCTGACCCCGGGCATCGACCTGGTTGGCAAGATCTAACTAAACCTTCCACTCCCCTCCCCGCTGAATAGAGGCGGGAAACCCACGGCGGGCCGGGCTTTCCTTACACGGATCCCGCCCGCCGTTTTTAGTACCTCCCGAAGAACCCACGCGTGGCGCGTTTTCCCCTTGGGTGGCGTCAATAAGAAAAGAAAGCGAGCAACCCACAATGGCTAAGCAACTACTAGACGACAACCTGCGCAAGCAGCTCGGTCAGCTCGTCCCGCGCATTACCGAGGACGTCGAGCTGGTGTACGGCCTGGACAAGCGTTCGGCCTCCGAAGACCTGGAGAAGCTGCTGCAGGACATCGCTGAGCTATCCGACAAAATCACCGCGCGCCGCGACGACGACGCACACGACCGCAAGCCTGCCTTCAGCATCGTGCGCACCGGCAGCGACATCTCCGTGACCTTCGCAGGCATCCCAATGGGGCACGAATTCAGCTCCCTGGTACTGGCACTACTGCAGGTCGGCGGTAACCCGATCAAGGAAGACAAAGACCTGATCGAGCAGGTAGAAAACCTGGACGGCGACTACGAATTCGTCACCTACATGTCCCTGACCTGCCAGAACTGCCCGACCGTCGTGCAGGCACTGAACACCATGGCGGTGCTGAACCCGCGCATCAAGCACACCGCGGTGGAGGGCTCGCTGTTCCAGGACGAGGTCAACGAGAACAACGTCCTGGCCGTGCCGACCATCTACCTGAACGGCGAGGAGTTCGGCCAGGGCCGCACAACCATCGAGGACTTCGTGCGCAAGCTGGACAGCGGTTCCGCAGCGCGCGAGGCGAAGAAGCTGAACGAAAAGGACGCCTACGAGGTGCTGGTCGTTGGCCAGGGCCCGGCAGGTGCAGCAGCCTCTATCTACGTCGCCCGTAAGGGTCTGAGCGTAGGCCTGGTCGGCGAGCGCTTCGGCGGCCAGGTGCTGGACACGAACTCCATCGAAAACTTCATCTCCGTACCCGCCACCGAAGGGCCGAAGCTGGCGGCGGAATTCGAGGAGCACGTCGGCCAGTACGACATTGACGTAGTGAAGGCCCAGGCTGCGACCGGTCTGACCCCTGCCGCCGAGGAGGGTGGCCTGCACACGGTGCACTTTGGGGATGACGCCACCCTGCGCGCCCGTGCCCTAGTTATCGCTACGGGCGCACAGTGGCGAACCCTGGGCGTTCCAGGCGAGGAGGAGTACCGCAACAAGGGCGTGACCTTCTGCCCGCACTGCGACGGCCCGCTGTTCAAGGGGAAGTCCGTGGCCGTGATTGGCGGCGGAAACTCGGGCATTGAGGCTGCGCTGGACCTTGCCGGTGTGGTGAAGCACGTGACGGTTCTGGAATTCGGCGAGGCCTGCCGCGCGGATGAAATCCTGATGCAGCGCGTGGAGGAAACCGCGAACATCGACGTGATTACGTCGGCAGCTACTACGGAGATTGTGGGCGATGGCAAGAACGTCACCAGCCTGAACTACACGGATCGGACGAACGATGAGTCGAAGTCTCTGGACGTGGCGGGCGTGTTCATCCAGATCGGCCTGGTGCCGAATACTCAGTGGCTGGGCGAGAGTGGCCTGGAACTGAACAAGATGGGCGAAATCGTGGTGGACGAGCACAACGCCACCAGCATCCCCGGCGTGTACGCCGCCGGCGACTGCACCGCCGTGCCTTTCAAGCAGATTGTGATCGCCCAGGGCGCCGGTGCCAACGCTGCGCTGGGCGCGTGGCAGTACACGGTGACTGCGCCGAAGGCGTAGCTGGTTTGGTGGCACCCTTGCGGTGCCCTATACCAGGCTTAAATGTCGGAAAAGTTGCAAAACGTTATTGGGTACGTTCTTCGCTTATGCAAATTACCTGGTCAGAGCGTTTTACGTGACCAGAGTTTTGAGCCAACATTTACGTTTTGCAACTTTTCCGACATTTTCGTACCTAGCCCCCCTTCCACGGAGCGGGTTTTGCGCCACAGCGCCCCACAAAAGCCTCTTCCGCCCAGGCCGAACAGCCCACCACATACTCGTGAGCGCAGCGACTGGTGCGAAAACCACAGCCGCGTGAATAAACACATGCTGCCCAAACTGTGCCAATACTCGCTTTAGGAATTGAGGAACCCTAGGGAGCCCATCCAATAGCCAGCGGAAATATTGTACTTATGAGTAAACTCTAAGAAAAGGAACCTAATTCTCACCCTCGACAAAAGGATTATCCATGCGTTTGCGTTCCATCCTCACCCGCCCCTCGTCGAAAACCGAAGGCCACTTAGGCGCCCGCGCGAAGCGGGGTCGGTGGCAGGTTGGGGCGGTGGGCGTCATGACCATAGCAGCTTTAGCAATGACCAGCTGTTCGAGCGACGAACCGCAGGACAACACGGCGGCAAGCAGTACAAATAGGGGCGATGCGAAGGGCGGCGAGAAGGCGGAAGCAAAGGCCGACCCGACGCAGCAGGCGATCAATGCGTACAAGGATGTTTTGGATAATCCGGAAAAATACGAACGCGATTATTCTGACCGCGACGATTATTATCCGACAGGCACCTATTCTTATGCGTTGATTGAGGCGAATAATGATGAAGCTCCGGAGCTGCTGCTGAAAAACGATTGCAAGGAATTTTCTCCGGTGACTTTTATTGCAATCGGCAAGGACGGAAAGCCTTTCGCGTCAGACACTGCGCTGGTGACGGGCGCTGGATCAACCGGTTCCCGGGCTAATGTTGTGGCTTCGGGCGAGGGCGATGGCATTTTCGAGTGGGCTTATTCGTCTGGACGGCCGGAAGTTCCTACAACTCATTACACATTCGACGGCAAGCAGCTGACCAAGGGCGAGAGAAGCGAATGGAGCCAGGTCACGGGCACTCCGGCCGACCAGATCGAGCTGGAATGGTACGCCACCGACGACGCGAGCGGTCTAAAGAAAAACCAGTCTGGCCCTAATTTCGGCTCCGGCGAGTCTTCCGGAAAATCCGAAAACAAGGAAAAGAAAGGCAAGAAGAATAAGGGAAAGAAGCCGAATCCCGATCTGCCTGCGGGTTACGTAAAAAAGGACGATGCGGAAAATGACGCCCCAGCCTCCCCGAATAAGAACCTCCCCGAAGGAGCTTACGCGAAGGCCGGTGGGCCAATTCCTTCGGATGCTCTCGAAGCAACGGTTGTAAGGCGTTATAAGGAGTCTTACATGCACGACCGGGCGGTATTTCAGTCACCAAGCGGAAAAATCAAGTGTGCAGTAGACGCTTCTTTCGCAGGATGTGGAATTCCCTCTTACCGCGATACGAAACCCTACGGATACAGCAAAACCGTTGGTGCAAATTGGTGGGTGGATTTCAACAACTGGGAACTCATGTCGAGGGACGACGTACCGCCTTACGCTCCCGATGATGGAGGTTCAGAAATCGAGGATGTGCCCTACGGCAAAACCATTTACTTCGGCAACCATGTCTGTCACTCGGAATACAACGGCATGACGTGCTGGAACGCGAAAACCGGTAAGGGCGCGTTTATGAGTATCAGCAGGACGGAGTTCTTCGACTGACTTTCTAATAAACACTCTTATAATCCACCCCCATAGAAGGGTGTTTTCGGTTATCAGAATGATAGACCTTAGCCTTATAGCTCGATTACAAAATACGCTTGTTAAGCGATTTAAGGGTAAACAAACAACCTTAGAACTTCCCACAGTTCTATAATATTCACTTAGCCAACCTCTTCTTCGCAGCTCTTTAACTAGCGTCGGAATCGAGCCAAAACGCTCAATCCATCGAGAGAACAAGGAGTATAACTATGCGTAAGAAGCGCATCGCAACAGGCACTCTAATTGCAGCCTCTGCAGTTCTGCCTATGTCACTCGCCCCAGCAAGCGCACAGGTCGCCACGAGCGCCGGAAGTCCTGGCACAATCATTACCCAGCCATACGGTTTTCTTAAAGACGTTGGAAAAGGAGCTGCCCAAGGCGCTGCCGGTGGTTGTATCGCTGGACTTCCTGAAGGTGGCATTGGTTGCGTCCCGGGAGCAGGAGTTGGCGCCGTTGGAGGAGCTGCCAGTGGTGCAATCGGCTGGGCTGCGGATAAGCTTTTCGGTGATTAATCGTTTGCACCTTGTCTGCCCTTAACAACCAAAGATCGGGGTCGGAGTAATCACAATCGGCCCCAGATGAAAGGAAAATCGCTATGTCTTCCACTAAGTCGTTTGGAGTACCTTCCACTCGATCCGCTGAGGCTCTTATTCAAGCTCTGCAGAGCATGCCCAACTACAAGGCTAAGGACGCAAACGGAACGGAGGCACGTGCACGCGTAGGCAGCGAGTTCCTTTTCCGCATGATCGGTGCAGGGATTTACAACAAGTACACCGCACCGGTAAAGGTGGATATCACAACGAACGGCAGCGAAGCTAACGTCACTTTGTCGGCGACCCCGAACATCAATATTGTCGCCAAAGACCGCGTGAACGAGTTTTTCAACCGGACCTTCAGCGAAATCGAACGGAACATCCGCGCTGCCGCATAGACCTATCAAGTCCCCTCCGATGCAACTCCTCACTGACTGCACGATAGGCCGCTCCAGCACCCCGCTGGCCAGCGGCCTCAACCTCGTTGTAACCCCCGGCAAGGTCTACCGCGTGACCGGCGCCAACGGCATCGGTAAATCCACGCTGGCGGATACCATCGTCGGCTTTATCCGCCCTCTCGAAGGTTCCCGCAACGCTTGTCTTCCCCTCCCCGGAACACGAGCTCACCAACACCTATTCGGCTATTTGCCGTCGCGCGTTAGCCCGCTACCCTCCCTGAACTTTCAGCAGTGGTGCCGAGCGATCTCCACAGGCTACGGCATCCAAGAGCAGCAGGTCGAGTCACTCTGGCAGCGCCTCGGTGGACGTGCCACTCAACGTAGTCGACTAGATCAGCTTTCCAGTGGCAACTTGCGCAAAGCCTTCGCCCTCAACGCCTTCGCGATCCCACGCAAGATCCTCATTCTCGACGAGCCTTTCGAGGAACTCGACTCCCACGGCCGCAAGACCATCGCCGAGCTCATCACAGAACAGGCTCGGGCCGGCGCCGCCGTCCTGGCGATTTCCCACACTGACTTCTCGCCGAAAGACCACATCCTCGAGCTAACTGAAGACGGCCTGCAGGAGCTATTCCAGTGACTTCCTTTCAACGCCTTGCACGCGAAGTCAACCTGGTTCGCCATTCGCACTGGCTCGAAGGCACCAAACATGGTCGCCTGCTGACTGTTCTTCGCATGGCTCCGGCTTGTCTGCTAGCCGTCCAAGCGATCCAAGCTCCGGTCATCGGCGCGGAGGACACTCAAGCCGCCCACGACGGCCAGCACATCCTACCCATTACCTTCGCACGCCTAGCCATTGCGTGGTTCTGCCTGCTCATGGTCCGCCCGCCGGACACAGCCTGCATCAACCTACGCCACCCATTACTTCCCGTCGGCCGCCCGGCAATCATCCTCGGTGCATTCCTCGGTTGGCGTTTCTGGGAGCTCCTCCCCGCTCTCGTCACAGCCGTCGTCGCGACCTTTGTGGCCTCGCGGACTCCCACTGACACCTCCGACGCGACCAATATCTCCAACGTTTTCGTGACCATCGCCCAGGGGCTCGCCATCGCAGTAATCGTGCTAGCTGTGATCGGCCTCGTCCGCCTGCTCTTCGACTCCTACCTCCGCGACATCCCCACTCTCACCAGTGTCTTTGTTGCACCAATCTTCTTCGCCGCCAGCCTTTCGCTCACCCCTCTTCCGCCAAACCTCACGGTGCTCTACATCGCCCCGGTTCTGACGTTGTTGGGTCTTAATTTGGGGTTTTATGACGCCTCCCTGCGCGCCACCTCGGCCGTCCCAGGCCTTGTCACGCACATGTATTGCTCGAAAGCTTTCGCATCCTCAACGCTGGCTGGCGCCGGCCTATTCATTGCGGGCATCATCTCCTCGGCTCCCTTGTGGCATTGTCTGGCGCTCGGTTCGGCGCTATCAGCTTGCTCCCTGCTGTGGTGGCGCATCGTATGGGCGTGTAGCAGGGGGGCGACCTTCGGATTCACGCTACTTATCCAGGCGGTACTCCTCGGCGGGTTTGTCGGATTCATCAGCGCGCCCTCTGCGTTCCACTACCCACCCGCCCGAGGGGCGTTAGTTGCAGCCGTCGCTCTGGTCGGAGGCTGCGGCGTCATCGGCTTAAAGAACCTGGGCACAAAGAAAGCGCCGGGAGAAAAGCTCTCCCGGCGCCTCGCTCAGATCAGCGTCTAGCGCTAGCGCAACTAACAGCTACTTCGCAGCCTGCACGCGATCCTTCAGACCCTGGAACTCGTCCCACACCTCGGACGGAACCTTCGGACCCAGGAACTTCAGCCATTCCTCATTGTCGGCCAGGTCGCGCTCCCAGTCAGCCGGGTTCACGGACAGTGCCTCGCGGATGTCCTCCTCCGTCTCCTTCAGGCCATCGGTGTAGATATCCTCGTAGCGGGCGGTGTAGCCAACGACGGTTTCGTCGGCCTCCACGCGGCCTTCGATGCGGTCGACGATCCACTTCAGCACGCGGGAGTTCTCGCCGAAGCCCGGCCACAGGAAGCGGCCGTCCTCGCCACGGCGGAACCAGTTGACCAGGAAGACCTCTGGCATCTTGTCGCCGCCCTTGTTGCCCATGTCGATCCAGTGCTGCAGGTAGTCACCGGCGTTGTAGCCGATGAACGGCAGCATGGCCATCGGGTCGTGGCGCAGGGAGCCAACGGCAGCCTCCGCAGCAGCCGCGGTCTGGCCGGAAGCGAGGGTGGCGCCGATGAACGTGGCGTGGTTCCAGTCGCGGGCCTGGGTAACCAGCGGCACGGTGTCCGCACGGCGACCGCCGAACAGGATGGCGGAAACCGGCACGCCCTTCGGGTCGTTGAACTCCGGTGCGGCAACCGGGCACTGCTCGATTGGCACACAGTAGCGGGAGTTCGGGTGCGCGGCCTTGTTGCCGGAATCCGGGGTCCACTCGTTGCCCAGCCAGTCGATGAGGTGCTGCGGCTCACCTTCCTTGGACTCCCACCAGACGTCCCCGTCGTCGGTCAGGCCGACGTTGGTGTACAGGGTGTTGCCCGGCTCCATGGACTTCATAGCCATCGGGTTGGAGGCGTAGTTGGTGCCCGGTGCCACGCCGAAGAAGCCGTTCTCCGGGTTCACGGCGTACAGGCGGCCGTCCTCGCCGAAGCGCAGCCATGCGATGTCGTCGCCGACGACCTCTGCGCGCCAGCCCGGGATGGTCGGCTGGATCATGGCCAGGTTGGTCTTGCCGCATGCGGACGGGAAGGCCGCACAGATGTAGTAGGCCTTGTCCTCCGGGCTGATCAGCTTCAGGATCAGCATGTGCTCTGCCATCCAGTCCTCGTCGCGCGCCATGGCGGAAGCAATGCGCAGTGCGTAGCACTTCTTAGCCAGGATGGCGTTGCCGCCGTAACCGGAGCCGTAGGACCAGATCTCGCGATCCTCCGGGAAGTGGGTGATGTATTTCGTGTCGTTGCACGGCCAGGTGGAGTCTTCCTGCCCTGGCTCCAGCGGCGCGCCCACGGAGTGCAGGCCCTTCACGAACTCGCCGTTGTCGCCGATCTTGTCCAGGGCTTCCTTACCCATACGGGTCATGATGCGCATGGACATAACCACGTACGGGGAGTCGGTAATCTCGATGCCTAGCTTCGGGGACGGGTCGGTAATCGGGCCCATGCAGAAAGGCACGATGTACATGCGGCGGCCCTTCATGGAGCCGGAGAAGTGCTCGCGCATTTCGGCGCGCATCTGCTCCGGGTCCATCCAATTGTTGGTGGGGCCGGCGTCTTCCTCAGTCTTAGAGCAGATGAAGGTGCGGGATTCCACGCGCGCAACGTCAGACGGGTTGGAGCGCGCCAGGAAGGAGTTCGGCTGCGCCTCTTCGTCCAGCTTGATCAGGGTGCCGTGCTCGACCAGCTGCTCTGCCAGCTGGTTCCACTCCTCCTCGGAGCCGTCACAAAACACGACCGATTCCGGCTGGAAGAGCTCCACAGCCTCCTCGATCCAATTCAGCATCTCCTGGTTCTTGGTGGGTGCCTTGCCGACAAGCCCTCGAATTGTCATCGATATTCTCCCTACGTTTTTGTTTCCCACAACCCGACTCAGCCACATATGCGCAAAATGCACTAGCCAGCCGTATGTTTAAACGTCCTGTTCAAACGCGGTTGTATTCACCTAAAGTCTACTAAAACCTGCGATATTTAGGCGCACGGTATCGCTTTGATCTGTAATTTTCCGGGTCTGCGCATTGGCACACGAGTCCCCTTGCACCCCCAGACTATCGCGTTGCCCAGGGGTGTTGTTCGGTTCTGGTGCCTGTGGACGCAGATCACACCCGCACTAACCCCATTCACCCCGATCAACGCATTTCCAGGCGTCCGTTTCCCACTGCCCACCCCCCGTATCGGGGGTGTTCTTGTTGTTTCTTAGTGACGCCCCCTCGGCCTCCCCCGGCTCAATCCATCGCCAGGCTGACCATTGTCCGTCGTAGGACACTGTGGAAACGTAGTCCACTTTGCCGTCCCCATCCGTATCGCTGAGGATGCTCATTCCGCGGTCGTCGGCAATGGTGACGGACTCTTCGACTCCGCCCCAACCCCGACCGGTTCCGTCCACGCCGGTATCGGCTCCCCGGTTGGGGTTGTGAGCATTGGGATCATGGACGTTGAGCGCGTCGACAAAGTATTCGCGCCCCTTAAATTCAACGGTCAGGCCACCACCCAAACCATCGCTGAGACCATCGCCCAGCCCATCGCCCAGCCCATCGCCCAGCCCAGAGGGCAGCGCACTGTGCAGAGCACCCTGCAGTCCATGTCCTTCGACCAGATCCGCCAAAGGATTCTGCGGCACAGCGCCTTCCGGGGAATCGAACATTCCGTCAAACATGTCCATGCTCATCAGCGCACCTCCATGGCCAGGTTGCGGATCCGTGGCGCTACCGGCGGGATGTCTAGGCGGGCAACAACCTCCGTCACCACGCCCGCCCAGTGCTGGCGCAACACAGCGGATTCCTTAGCTGCACGAGTCTTCCACGCCTCGTGGCGCAACATCGCCAGCCGCGCGCCGACCACGGCCAACGCCACCAGCAGCCCGACCACGATTCCAGCAATCACTCCGAAGATCCTGCCGACCATCGTCCCCAGGCCTAATCCCGCTGCAATGCCCGCCGCAGCCACTGGCACCAGGCTGGCTCGTGCCCCGGCCACCACCGTCGGTCGCACCGGCGGCTGCACCTGAGTTTCGGGAAGTGGTGGAAACTGCGCCCCCTGCTCCAGTACTGCCAAGCGCAGACGAGCCATGAAGGCAGAGTGCAGGTCCTCGAAATCCTCACGGTTACCTGCAGACCGCTCGCTTTCCTCGGCCGTATCTAACACCTCCTGGGCGATCCGGGTGGCGCTCAGCCGCGTGGCAATGCGCACCCGGTCTAGGCGCTCTGCATCCGCCCGGCGCGCATCGACCTCCCACTCCTCCAGATCCACTCCCAGCTCATGGATCCAATCGCATACCTCGTCTACGCCCTCGCACCAGACCCAACCTGGGGTGTCGACCCACGCGGACGAGGGGGCGTCACTACCAAAGGGCCACAACAGCACCACGCCCATGGCCTGCGCGACTGCCCGGGCGACCTTCCGATCCTCCGGGGTGGCGCTGCTGACCACCGCAACGACGATATCGGGGCGCTGCTGCGGGCCAGCACCCTCGATGACCACTAACTTTTCCCCTGTCTTACCTGCTGTTCTTTCCACCCGCGCACGCAACAGCGCCGCACATTCGGCTACCGCGCGCCCATCCGGGCCAATGACGGAAATAGTCTTCCCCACTTTGTTAAGTCCCCCACTTGGCTTAAGACATTCTGCAGCCTGTCTGCAAGAATGGTCTAGATGAATAATTCCGATGACACTTCAGGCAGCCTTCCCCCAGGCCGCCCGCTACAGACACAGTTTAACGACGGTCGCGACTATCCGCGACTGGGCAATTTCAGCTTTCGCCGCGGCACCTTGACCGACAACCAAGAGGCGCTGTGGAACGAACACTGGCCAGAGCTGGGCAAAGTGCTTGCCGATGAGGTCATCGACCTTCCCGAATGGTTCGGCCGCGATGCGGAAACAATTGTGGAAATTGGCTCCGGAACGGGCACCTCGACCGCCGCGATGGCGCCGCTGGAAGCAGATAAAAACATCGTCGCCGTCGAGCTTTACCGCCCCGGGCTGGCCAAACTGCTGGGCTCGCTGGTGCGCGGGGACATCCACAACGTGCGCATGATCCGCGGCGACGGGGTCGAAGTCATGCAGCGCATGTTCGCACCCGAAACGCTGTCCGGCGTGCGCATTTACTTCCCGGATCCATGGCCGAAGGCGCGCCACCACAAGCGGCGCATCGTACAATCCGGCACACTGCACCTGATCGCCTCCCGATTGAAGCCGGGCGGCATTCTGCACATCGCCACCGATCACGCGGACTACGCGGAGTGGATCGACGAATTGGTACAGGTCGAAGAGCAGCTGGAGTACCTGGGCTGGCCCGAGGACCAGTCGGACATTCCACAGCTGACGGACCGGCAGGTCATCACGAAATTCGAGGGCAAGGGGCTGGACAAGGAGCACGTGATCCGCGAATACCTGTGGCGGAAGAAATAGCTAACACACCCCGAAAGGTTTGCCATTCGCCCTGGTCGGGTTCGTAGACTATAGGGAAATCTGCCAGGAAGGGTCTGGCGAAAAGGAAAGGATCTTACGTTGTTTAGCTCTTGGGGCGATGTCGCCTACCGGTTCCGCCGGCTGATCCCTCTGGTGATCATTGCGGCGATCCTGGTGCTGTATGTCGTCGCCGGGCTGAAACTGGCCGACCGGATGAGCCAGGAGGGGTGGGACGACCCCCACTCGCAGTCCACGAAGGCCGCGCAGATCGAGCAAGACGTTTTTGGTCGGGACGCCAACGGGGACGTCATCCTGATGGTCACCGGCGACAAGCCGGGGTCCGCTACCTCTGACGAGGTCAAGCAGGCCATGACCCAGCAGATTGATCAGCTGCGCAAGGATCACCCCGCTGAGATCGGTGGGGTGACCAGCTTCTTTAACCGCGGTCCGGCCGCCATGGCCAACCCGGATGGCACTGCCGCTTTTGCAGCCATCGGGCTGAAGGGCGTGGAAGATGACGTGCTGATCAACTTCCGCAAGATCGAGGATGACCTGCGTGCTATCAGCGCCCCTGGCGTGGATGTGAAGATCGCCGGCGCCACAGCGGTCTCTGACTCTTTGGACGAGGGCATGGCCGGGGATATCCACCGCGCCGAGGTCTACGCCCTGCCCGCCGTCGGTCTGCTGCTGCTGATCGTCTTCGGCGGGTTGATCGCCGCGTTTATGCCGCTGCTGGTGGGCGGCCTGTCGATCCTGGGCTCCATGGGTGTGCTGGCGATCCTGGCCAGCTTCACGCAGATCAACGTCTTCGCCCAGTCGGTCGTCACGCTGCTGGGCCTGGGCCTGGCCATCGACTACGGCCTGTTCATGGTCTCCCGCTTCCGCGAGGAAATGGCCGAGGGCAACGACACGCGCACCGCTGTGCGCAACACCACTGCGACCGCAGGCAAGACCGTGGTGTTCTCCGCGGCAATGGTGGCCGTGGCGCTGTCCGGGCTGTTCATCTTCCCACAGGCCTTCCTGAAGTCCGTGGCCTTCGGCGCGATCTCTGCCGTGGGGCTGGCGGCACTGCTGTCCGTGGCCGTGCTGCCGAGTATCTTCGCGATGCTGGGGCCGAACATCGACAAGTGGTCCTTCAAAAAGAAGCGCGACCGCCGCCGTTCCGAGCAGGTCAACGGCATCTGGGGCCGCATCCCGGCCTTCGCCATGCGCCACTCCAAGCTGTTCACGGTCGCCATCGTCGGCGGTCTGTTGCTGGTGGCAGTGCCGATTGCGGGTATCAAGCTGGGTGGCATCAACGAGACCTACCTGCCGCCGTCGAACCAGACCCGCGTGAACCAGGAAGAGTTCACGGAGAAATTCCCGCAGTTCCGCACCGACCCGATCAAGCTGGTCATCGAGGGTGATTCCCAGGCCGTGGGCGCGGTCTACCAGGAGGCCAATGCTGTGCCTGGCCTGACCGCCCCGTTCCAGGTTTCCCGCCCCACGAAGGACGGCGTGACTGTGCTGTCCACCGGCATTGCGGAGCGCAAGGATAACGACCGCATCGTCGGCGCACTGGAGGACATCAACGTCGACGGCGCCAACGTGTACGTCGCCGGCACTCCTGCCCTGGAGGTCGAGTCCATCGACGCGCTGTTCGAGAAGCTGCCGTGGATGCTGCTGTACATCGTGCTGGTCAGCTTCGTCCTGATGGCCATGATCTTCGGCTCGCTGATCATTCCCGCCAAGGCCGTGATCATGAACATCCTGGGCACCGGCGCGACCCTTGGCCTGCTGACATTGATCTTCGTCGACGGCCACGGCGCCGACATGTTCAACTTCACCGCCGGACCGCTGACTTCGCCGGTGCTAGTGCTGATCATCGCCATCGTCTTCGGCCTATCGACGGACTACGAGGTGTTCCTGGTTTCCCGCATGGTGGAGGCCCGCGCCCGTGGTGCCTCCACGGATCAGGCGATCCGCTTCGGCACGGCCACCACCGGCAGCATCATTACCGCTGCTGCGTTGATCATGATTGTGGTCTGCGGCGCCTTCGGTTTCTCGTCGATCGTGATGATGAAGTACATCGCCTTCGGCATGGTCATCGCACTGATCTTCGATGCGACGATCATCCGCATGCTCCTCGTGCCCTCCATCATGCATCTGCTCGGCCCGGACAACTGGTGGGCACCGCGATGGGTCAAGCGCCTATCGGAGAAGGTCGGGCACAACGAGCAGCTGGAACCCTCGCCGCGCGAGGCAGCGACGGCTTCCCGTTCGTCGCAGGTGACGGTTGCGGAGCTTTCTGGTGTGGACGCCATCGCCCCCGTGCCCGCCCAGCATTCCGGTGATGCTCCCGCACGCCAGCGGGATCTGCCCTTCGCGGAGCTGATGCGCCGGGTGGAAGGCCAGCGCAACAATGACGGCAACGGCGAAGGCGGCGGTGAAGGCGACGTTGAAGGCGACGGGAATATGGACGAAAGGGGCATGAATGAGTAGCCTCTGGCGGCGCGCAGATGTGCGGGCACTGTTATCCCTGGCTCTGATCGGTCTGATCGCTTTCGTCGCCCGGGAACACCTGCACTTCATCGGCGAGGGTTGGCGGGAGCTTGCCCACGCCGATAAACGCTGGATCGCGCTCGCCGTCGTGGCGCTGGCGCTCTCCATGGTCGCGCAGGCCGAGGTGATGGTGGTGCTTCTGCGCAGCGCCGGTGTGAAGGTCAAGCGCACAACCGTGAACTGGCTGGGCCTGGCCGCTAACTCCTGGTCCTCTACATTCCCCGGCGGCCCGGCGCTTTCGGCAGCCATGATCTTCCGCGAACAGCTGAAGTGGGGTGCCACACCCGTTATCGCCAGCTGGTACATGCTGCTGTCCGGCGCCCTGGCCGGTGGCGGCATGGCGATCCTGGCCATCGGCGCAGTGTTTTTCCTCGGCCAGACCGTGAAGCCGGTAACCGTGGCTCTGTCCCTCCTCGCCCTGGTCGCACTGGCACTCCTAACCAACTGGGTGGCCAAGAATCGCGACGTGGTGGAGCGGTGGCTCGTCAACAGGCTGCGCACCTACAACACCCGCCGCGGCAAGCCCGCCGACCGCTTCACCGACAGCGTCCGTGGATTCTCCCGCCAGCTGTCCGCCGTGGAGCTACCACTGCCGAAGCTCGCGGCCGCTATTGCCGCCAGCTTGGGCAACTGGATTTTCGAAATCCTGTGTCTGTTGGCCTGCATCTACGCCGTCGGCGCCACCCCGCCCATCGCCGGCGCAGTGCTGGCCTTCCTGACCGCCAAGCTGGTGGGTCAGGCGCAGGTCACCCCCGGTGGCCTGGGGCCAGTGGATGTTGCTCTGACCAGTGCGCTGGTGGGATTCGGCACGCTTACCTCCGTCCAGGCGTTCGGGGCGGTGATCGTTTTCCGTATGCTCAGCTTCGTGGGTCTGACCATCGTGGGCTGGATCGTGTTCTTTGCCACCAAGATGGTCAACCCCAAGGGCGAGGCTGAACAGGTCGCGGCGGACAATGGGCGTCCTCAAGAAAAAGTGCAAGAGCCGGTCGGCGAAGCACAATAGAAAAAGACAGTAAGATACGAGGCCATGAGCACCCCCACTAACACCGCCACCGGCGGTCTACCTGGCAAGACGCAACGCTCGCCAGTGATGGCGCTGAGCTTCGACGTCCTCGCCGTACTGCTGTTTGCCCTGCTAGCACGCATTGCGCACAATACCCCAGAGATGCCACTGAGCTTCACCGGTTGGCTGGATACCTCCTGGCCATTCCCGATCGGGGTGGCGATCGTGTGGGCGCTGCTGTGGATCGGCGTGGTGCGGCCGCGAAAAAGCGCGCAGGTCACGGGCGCGGACGGCTTCAGTGGCTTCGAGTTCTCTACGGGCGCGATGGTGTGGATCACCAATGTGATCGTAGGGTTGGGAATCTGGGGAATTCGCCACGGGGAGGTTCCGCACTGGTCGTTCATGATCGTGGCGACCGTGATGAGCGGCCTGCTACTGTTCGGCTGGCGCGGGATGTTCCGCTTGGGTCGGCTGCGTAGGCTTTCGCGCATGAAGCGCATGGGGCGGATGTTCAACAAGTAGACGTCCGCTCGCGTCAAGGAACGTTCGAAGCACACTTCAACGAATTAACCTGACGTACACCTTGGCGCAATACGGGGTTCTTTCACGTTGCTTAAAGTCTTTTGAGGTATCTGCACAGTTAGCTGTGCTGATGAGCTGAAACCCCAACAAGACTATGGCCAACCACATCTAGACGAACGACATTGTGTGGGCATGGCCGACTGCAAAAATCGAGGAGAGATCCCCCATGGGCCTGAAGGGTCGCAATCTGCTGAAGAAAATGGACTTCACGTCTAGCCGTTCCCACCGCACCTGTGTGTACAAGTGTGGCGACGCTTGCTCCAAGCCGGTGAACAATAAGTCCGACAACAACTACTTTATGGATCTGATCCAGGGCACCTTCTCGCGCCGCAGCGCACTGCGCGCAGGTGGCGCAGCAGTCGTTACCGTCGGCGGTGCTTCCTTCCTGGCAGCCTGCAGCGACGACAACGGTGAGGGTGGCGCAAAGGGCGGCAACGGCGAGAACAAGGGTGGCAACGGTTCCGGCAACGCCGACGCACCGGACGGCCTGAAGTTCGAGATGGTCGAGCCGAACACCAAGGACGAAGTCGTCGTTCCGGCTGGCTATAAGTCCGAGGTCGTTATCCGCTGGGGCGACCCGGTGGTTGAGGGCGCCAAGGAATTCGACGTTGACAACCAGACCGCGGAACAGGCCGCCAAGCAGTACGGCTTCAACTGTGACTTTGCGGCGCTGCTGCCGATCGAGGGAGAGAACAACCGCTTCCTGCTGGTCTCCAACCACGAGTACTCCACCCCGCAGCAGATGATCCCAGACTACGACCTGGAGAACCCCTCCAAGGAGCACGTCGACATCGAGCTGGCTAGCCACGGCATGTCCATCGTCGAGGTTGAGGGCAACGACAAGGACGGCAAGCTGAAGCCCGTCATGGGCAAGTACAACCGCCGCCTGACCGGCACCACCGAGTTCGAGCTGCGTGGCCCGATCGTTGGCCACAAGCTGGTGAAGACCTCTGACGACAAGGAAGGCAAGATCGTCAAGGGCACCTTCAACAACTGCTCCGGTGGCGTGACTCCATGGGGCACCATCCTGTCCGGCGAGGAGAACGTTGACCAGTACTTCGCTGGTGGAGAGAACGTTAAGGACGAGAAGGTACGCGAGCGCCTGAGCCGCTACGGCATCGAGGACGCCAAGACCGCTCGTCAGTGGGAAAAGCACTACGACCGCTTCGACGTGACCAAGGAGCCGAACGAGCCGCACCGCTTCAACTACGTGGTTGAGGTGAACCCGTGGGATCCGAAGTCCACCCCGGTCAAGCACACCGCCCTGGGTCGTTTCAAGCACGAGGGCTCCAACATCCACGTCACCAACGACGGCACCGTGGTTGCATACTCCGGCGATGACTCCCGCTTCGAGTACATCTACAAGTTCGTCTCCTCCCGCAAGATCCGCAGCGGTAACACCGACAAGGATCGCGAGGAGAACATGAAGATCCTGGACGAGGGCACCCTGTATGTTGCCACTTTCGAGGGCAACAACAAGGACTTCGACGAGAACAACCCGCCGAAGGGCGAGAAGTTCGACGGCACCGGCAAGTGGATCAAGCTGGTCACCGTCAAGGAGGACGGCTCCGCCGAGTCCCACGTCGACGGCATGTCCGCCGAAGAGGTCATCGTCTTCACCCGTGAGGCTGGCGACAAGGTCGGGGCTACCAAGATGGACCGCCCGGAGGATGTCGAGCCGCACCCGACCACCGGCAAGGTCTACGCCGCACTGACCAACAACAAGTACCGCGGCACGCAGGAAGAAGGCAAGAACAAGGAGGGTGTTCGCGAGTACGCCCCGGTCAAGGAAAACAAGAACGGTATGGTCATCGAGATCGAAGATGACTTCACCGGCGAAGACCTCAAGTGGAACCTGCTGCTGGTTTGTGGTGACCCGGACGAGGCCGAGACCTACTTCGGTGGCTTCGACAAGTCCAAGGTCTCCCCGATCTCCTGCCCGGACAACGTCACCTTCGACTCCTTCGGCAACCTGTGGGTCTCCACCGACGGCAACGCCCTGGAATCCAACGACGGCCTGTTCGCCGTCTCCCTGGAAGGCGAGACCCGTGGCCTGACCAAGCAGTTCCTGACCGTCCCGGCCGGCGCCGAGACCTGTGGCCCGCTGGTCTTCGACAAGCGCGTGCTGGTCAACGTTCAGCACCCGGGTGAGGACGAGGAAGCTACCGTCAAGACCTCCAAGTCCCACTGGCCGGACGGCGGCGACTCCATCGCCCGCCCGGCTACCGTGGTTGCTTGGAAGGAAGACTTCGGCACCATCGGCGCTTAAGTTGTTGGGTTAGCTGCCTAACCCTCCCCAGCTCCCTCTCGCGGTTTTCCTCGAGAGGGAGCTTTTCTATACCGTGGATCGAGTAGAGCGAAAGGAGCACCAACGGTGACCGGCCCCCGCGAAGACACCGAGACCACCAACGGCATTCGCCCTCTCATACCGGAGGACATCGGCTACAAGAAGGCTCTCATCGCCTCCCTGTGCTCGGGTCTGGCCTCGTACAACGCCCTGTACGCCACCCAAGCAGTCCTCCCGGCACTGTCGGAGGACTTCGGTGTCTCCCCCTCGCTGGCTGCGCTGACGGTCTCCGCCACCACGGGTGGTCTGGCGCTCATGGTCATTCCGCTCAGCATCGTCTCCGAGCGCTTCGGGCGGCGCCGGGTGATCCAGGCATCCGTCCTGGCAGCTACCCTCTTCTCCCTGGCGCTAGTCACGCTGCCGTCGATCCAGTCGATCATCGCGGTGCGCCTCCTGCAGGGCATCGCCGTAGCGGGCGTGCCAGCCGTGACCATGGCCTTCCTCTCGGAGGAAATCGACCGGCGCTACCTCCCCCGAATAATGGGTTTCTATATCGCGGGTAATTCGCTGGGCGGCCTCATCGGCAGGCTCATCCCAGGCATCGCCCTGGAGTTCACGGATTGGCGCCTAGCCACCCTCCTGAGCGCGATCTTTGCCTTCGCGATGGCCCTGATGACCACCTGGGTGCTGCCCAAGCAGCGCTTCTTCACTCCGAAGAAAATCACGCTCGCCCACGAGTTGCAGGCCTTCGCCCATCATCTGCGCGACCCTATCCTGCTGAAGCTTTTCCTGTTGCCGTTCCTGCTGATGGGCAGTTTCGTTTCCCTGTACAACTACATGACCTTCCGGCTGATCAACACCTTCGGCCTGCCGGAATCCCTCGCCGCGCTCGTGTTCGTCATCTACCTGTCGGGCACCTGGACTTCCACGCGCACGGGCACGATGGTCAATCGCTACGGCCAGGCGAAGGTCGTGGTCGCCTGCATCGCCCTGGCACTGGTAGGCCTCTTCCTGGCCTTCATCCCGACTGTCCCCACCACGCTCGCAGCCGTGCTACTGTTCACCGCCACATTCTTCCCCGCCCACTCAATCTCCAGCGCGTGGGTCGGCGAGGTCGCACGGCAGGATCGCGCCGAGGCTTCGAGCATCTACATCCTGAGCTACTACCTCGGTTCCTCTATCATCGGCTGGGTCTCCGGCTATTTCTTCGCCCACAGCTGGGGATTGCTGGTCTCTTGGTTGATTCTGTTGACCCTTATCGCCCTGGTCACGGCTCTTGCCGCCATGCGGCGCGATAAGGCCATTTCTTCTTGACGCCCCCACGCCCCAACCGCTCTTTATTCCAGAAAAATATTAAGAATAGTTGATTTTTTTACATAGAAAACCTCCTACCGCCGAGCGGTGTGTCTAAGATCACTCGCATGGGACATACTCGCAAACTTCGATTCGCATCGATCTTCGGTGTAGGGATGCTGGCTACCGCTGGGATGGGCGTCGCAGTCGCTCAGGGTGGCGTCTCTGCACACCTCGCACTATCCGGCACGATCTTCAACATGGAGGTCGGTGAGCTGGACGGTAAGGGCTTCGACCTCTTCACCGACGTTGACGAGATGCACAACGGCAAGGAAGCTATCTCCCGCCTGCGCATTAAGGATGCCAAGGTGACTGACGTCTGCATGACGGCACCGATAAAGATCCCCGGCGTTGGGGAAAAGAAGTTCCAAATGACCGTTCCGGGGCAGAACTTCTCCGCAGAGAACATGCTGATCGGTGCGCGAAAGCTCTCCGGTGATCTAACCCTGATTAACCCACAAATCGGCGTTGATGCCGGCAAGATTGATAAAGACGCTCCGGACGGTGGCTGGGGTATCTTCGCCGACTCCCTGCAAGCGAAGGGGCAGGGAATCGAGGCGACCTCTCTGTCTGCGGATAAGATGACCGCCGGCGGCAGCAAGATTGCAATTGTGGATAGCGACAATGCCGAGTGCTAACCCCAACGGTTTCGGTCATTGGCGCCGCAACCGCCCGTTCGGGGCAGGGCTATTCATGCTGCTGTCGGGCATCATCATGATCGTTCCGGCATACCTGTCGTTCGAGGTATCGAACATCGTCATCCAGGTCTCCACGATCTCCGGCGTGTCCACCCTGTTGATCGGCGCGTTGTTGATCACCTCTGGGCTGATGACGTGGTTCAAGCCAGACACTCGCCTGCTCACGGGCGTAGCCTCCCTGATCCTCGGAATCGTGGCGCTTCCCATGTCGAACATCGGCGGCTTCGTTCTGGGCACCTTGTGCGCCGTTATCGGTGGAGCTTTGGCGCTGTCGTGGACGGAGGAAGAAAAGCCGCCTAAGGGCGTCAAGAAAAGGAAGGTAGATGAGCAAGCAGCGTAAACGCGGCGGCTCCAGCGCTGCGAAGGCCGTCGTTGCAGCGGCGTCGATGTGCGGGCTGGTGGCGGCGCTGGCGGTCGAGGTTGCCCCGAGCGCCGAGGCGCAATTGCAGCTGCCACCGCCTCCTGCGCTTCCGGCTCCGCCGCCACCTCCAAAGCTCCCGGCGCCCCCGGCTCCTCCCGAGGTGCCGGAGAACCTGCGGGTGGACCTCACCCCACCGGGGCCGATCAAGGGCGAGAAGCCCGTTCAGCAGGGCACCTACGTCATCAAGGCGGACAACACGCGCCTGCTCGGGCACGTCAAAATGTCGCTGGTGCAGCAGCCCACACCCCAGGGGCCTAAGCCGGCACTGCGCATTGATGCGGACAAGGCGATCCTGACGAACCTGTCGGTGCAGTTCCCCACGCCGGGAGCTGGGCCTGAAGGCGGAATCTGGCAGCGGACTGGTCCGGGGCAGACTACGACGCTCACCGGGCATTTTCACATCGTGGTGAGTTCGCTGAACGTCACGCCTCGCGTGGCTGGACTGCCTCTAATCCCGCTGCCGATCGATGCCAACATGGCACCGAAGGAGCTGCAGGAAGCAGCAAAGAAAATCGGCCTTGGCACTCCGGATGCTCTCTCCGAACACCTGGAAATGACCAACGGCACGATGCACACGTATTTCGTGAAGGCCGACGAGCTGAAGCTGCCTGCCAGCACCAAGATCGGGATATAGTCGGCCACAGCGATGCTGCATGCATTCATCGATGAGTCAGAGTCGGGAGCCAACTATTTCTTTCTTGGCGCGCTCATTGTCCGCGAAGAAAACCTGGCCAAACTAAACCAAGCGCTGGACAAAATAATGGTGGAGTTTTCCTCCACGACTTCAGTCCAACCGGAGGCTGAGTTACATGGCTATGACATGATGCAGCAAAAAGGTGACTGGAATGGCATCCCCCTCCGACTTGCCACAGCAGTCTTTACACAGGCGATGAAGGCGATCGACGCCTATGCGGATGCATTTTATGGAGAGGGGATAGACAGGGTTAAACAGGCCGAGCGGTACAGAGTTCTTTACCACCACCGCACGGTCGCTATTGGTTACGTCTTAGAGCGAATTCAAGAGCATGCAAAGCGTCTAGACGAAAGGGCAATTGCCTACCTGGACAACCACTACACCGCACCCGAAGGCCGCAAGGAGTTCATCCAATACAAGAGCAAGGGAACCTTCGGCTACAGAAGCTCAAAACTCGACAGAATCGACGAGATGGATTTCTATGATTCCCGAAGCTATCGCGGGCTCCAGGCGGCAGATCTCTGCACCTATATTTACAACCGCACTGTGACCTGTACGCACGCCGCTCCCAAGGCACTCAAAACACAAAACTTACTTTGGGAAATGATCGCGACAATTCGAAACGAAGGGCGCTGCCGGATCTGGCCTTAGATGCACGAAACCCGCCGGTCAATCCGGCGGGTTCGGCGATGTGGAGTCGCTTACAGGCGATCTCTACATTCATCATCCTACGGGCAGCAATCCAGTGGATCAACTACTTTCACCGATCAAAACCAGCTACATCGGCATGATGGTGTGCTTCTTCGGTGGCTCCTGTACCTGCTTGTTGCGCAGCTGACGCATCGCTTGACGCAGTCGGATACGTGTCTGGTCCGGAGTGATCACGGAGTCCACGTAGCCACGCTCGGCCGCCACATAAGGACTGGTCATGTTGGCGTTATAGAAGTCCATGAACATTTTCTTGGCGGCGGGGCGCTGCTCCTCCGGCATGGCAGCCAGAGCCTTGCCCTGCATCATCACCACGGCAGCCTCCGCGCCCATCACGGCGATCTGCGCAGTCGGCCACACCAGGTTGATGTCCGCGCCCAGGTTCTTCGAGCCCATCACGGCATAGCCACCGCCGAAGGCCTTGCGCACCACCACGGTCACCTTCGGAACCGTCGCTTCGACCGTGGCGAAGCCCAGCTTTGCCCCGCGGTGAATCAGGCCAGCCTTTTCCTGCTCCACGCCCGGCATGTATCCGGGTGTGTCCACAACCCAGACGAGGGGGACGTTGTAGGCGTCACAAATACGGATAAAGCGCGCAGCCTTATCCGCAGCGTCGGCGTCCAGGCAACCGGCCAGCTCCATCGGCTGGTTCGCCACCACGCCCACCGAGTGTCCGTCGATACGAGCGAAGGCGGTGACGACGTTCGAGCCGTAGTCGCCCTGGACCTCCAGCACGTTGTCGTCGTCGAAGATGCGGGTCAGCACCTCCATGATGTCGTAGCCCGCGTTCGGGTCATCCGGGATGATGTCGTTCAGTTCGAAGTCGCGCTCAGTGAGCTCGTCGTTCGGCGCCCAGAACTCCGGAGTCTCGTCGAAGGTACTGGCAGGCAGGAAGTCCAGCAGATCCTTTACATAGTTAAACGCATCTTCTTCGCTGCTCGCGACGTAGGAAACGTTGCCGTTGCGGGCCTGTTGACGCGCACCGCCGAGCTCCTCCATCGAGATCTTTTCGCCCGTCACCGATTCGATCACGGCCGGGCCAGTAACGAACATCTGCGTGCGACCTTCGACGGCCACCACGAAGTCGGTGGTCACGGGCGCATACACGGCACCGCCGGCGGACGGGCCAAGCAGAATGGAAATCTGCGGGGACTGGCCGCTCAGCGGCAGCTGGCGGCGGGAGATCTCGGAGTACATCGCCAGGGACATCACGGCGTCTTGAATGCGGGCGCCACCGGAATCGTTAATGCCGATCACCGGGCAGCCAATGCGAATGGCCATGTCCATGACCTCGCAGACCTTCTTGCCGAAGGTCTCACCTACCGAGCCGCCGTACACCGTCTTATCGTGGGCATATACCGCCACGGTACGGCCGCCGACCTGGCCGTAACCGGTCACCACGCCATCGCCGTAGGGGGCATCGTCCTCGCCGGGGGTGCGACCCAGGGCGCCGATCTCCACGAACGTGCCCTCGTCCAGCAACGCGGCAATACGCTGGCGGGGCGTGGTCAGCCCCGCTTCGTCGCGCCTTGCCTTTGCCTTCTCAGAGCCCGGATCCTGCGCCTGTTCCAGCCTGCGGTGCAGCTCCGCCAGCTTTTCGGCGGTGGTGCCGGTGGTGCCGGTGCCGTTGGTGCCGGTGGTGCCGGTGCCGTTGGCGCCGGTTGCTCCCTCGTCGGCAGCAGTCACAGTGAAAGTCCCTTCGTTTCTCGACAAGCCTGGTTAAAGGTTATCTAGTTAATCGCCGTCTAGTCGCCATCCGTGATGTGCTTGGCGATCACACGTCCCACTTTAGAGATCTCTGGTTCATCCACAATAGCCAGGTGGTCGCCGCGGAGCTGGATGATTTCCAGGTCCTTGACGATCTCGCCCCAGCCACCGTCCGGCGCTACCTCGGCGTAGGCCGGCTCCAGCTCAATCGCGCCGTCGTGCATTCGCTCCGCGCGGAACAGCGTGACCGGTGCCTGCACGTCCGCCCAGGCTCCGAAGTCCAGGGATTCCAGGATGCGGTTGTCCACGAAGCTGGCGCGCTGGTGCTCCAGCACGCCCGCGGGCAGGCCGAGCCCCTTGGCCTCCGGGGAAGCCAGGAACTGCTGGAACATCTGCATCATCACGCCTTCGCCCTGCTGGTCCAGCAGCTCGTGCGGCACCTCCAGGGGCAGCCCGTAGGTCTTCTGGGCGAACGCGGCGTAGCGGTCCCAGCGCGCGTGCATTTCTTCCTTCGTATCCGGCGCGGGGTTCTTCGGCTGCACGGTATCCAGCAGCACGATGTGCTCGACCTCTGCGCTCGGCTCACCTGCGGTGGCTCGCTTACCCAGCTGGTAGGCAACCTCGTAGGCCAGGGCGCCGCCGAAGCTCCAACCACCCAGCACCACCGGGCGGCCGTCGGACAGCTCGATGATCTCCGCCAGGTAGGCGCTGGCACGATCCGCCAGCTCGCCCTCGAGGCGCTCCACGCCGTACACCGGCACGTCCTCCGGCAGGCGGCGCATCAGCGGCGCGTATACCACGGACGAGCCACCAGCCGGGTGGAATAGGAAGACCGCCGGTCGGGTGCTGCCTTCGGGGCGTGCCCGCAACACGCGGATGTTGCCCTCCACTTCGCTTTCCAGGCTGCTGCGCACCTTTTCGCTCAGTGGCTCGAGGGTCTCGGCAGCCAGCACATCTTCCGCGCTGACCTCCGCCCCGGAGCGTTCGGACAGGCGCTCCGCGATCCCGCGCGCCTGCTCCTCGTCGATCTTCGGCAGCTCACTGGTCACGCCCGCGGCGGCCTTGCCGGTCACCTTTGCCCAGGTCGCGAACACCAACCTTTCGCTCGCGTCGCGCGGGGCCACGCCGCCGGCGGTGGCGGTGTAGTCGGTTGCCGCCTCGCCGCCGTTGTTGTCGCTATTGCTTTCTTCCTTAGTGACGCCACCTTCTCCACCAGCAGCCGCATCAGCCGACTCGCCGGTCTCCCCGGCGTGACGCTCCGCGATCATCTGCTCCACGAGTGCGATCACATCGTCCACCGAACCATCGCGCAGCGCCTGAACCTGCAGCGGTGGCAGGTCGAAGTCGTACTCCACACGGTTCTTGATGCGCATTCCCATCAGGGAATCCAGCCCCAGGTCAATGAGGGGAAGCTCGCCGGGCAGATCCTCGATGTCGTAGCCCATGGATTCGGAGACGATGGCGCGCAGGCGGTCACCGGCGGACTCCCCGGAGTTGGGATCCCAGCGGTCAGCGGTCTCGTCGACCTCGGGCAGAGTGTTGCCGGCGCTCTCCTTCGCGGAAGCCTTGGCGGCGGAAGCGCTCAGCTCCTCGTTGACAGCGGTGGCGGCTGGGGCCGAGGGGGCGTCATTAACCCCAAGAGTGGCGATAAAAGCCTCCGCAACCAGCGGCATTGCCTGTCCGGCAGGGCCATCGGCGGCGTAGACGGACAGGGACCAGCCGCCGAGGGAACCGGTGGCGATAGTCGTCAGCTGGCCTGCGGTCGGCAGTGGGGAGTGCTCGCGCGTGGCGGCGACGGTGGCGTTCTCGGAAGCGCCAGTAGTGCTGCCAGAAAGCACCTCGGCGGCGGCCTCGGCGAGCAGCGCGATGCTGGGTACGTCCTCCGCCGCTGCGCTGAACACAACGCGACCATCGGGCAGGTTCACGCGAATACCGGGCAGCTCCACGGCAGGGCCCGACGACGGGCGGGCGCTGGTCCAGTAGCGCTGCAGGTTCCAGGTAGTGCCCGGCACCTTCGGCAGCGCCTTAGAGCGGGCATTAGTGCCAGCGCCAGTGCCAGTGCCCGCACCGGTAGCCGAGCCCTGCGCGCCGCCCATCGCAATGTCCTGCAGGGTTCGCGAGCCCGCAGCCAGAGCCTTGAGGTTCAAGTTAGCGCCCTGAACGTACAGCTCCGCGAGGGTGGACAGCAGAGTCTGCGCGACCGGCTCCTTGCGCTTCAGCAGGAACAACAGCTTGGAATCGCTGGCGTTGTGCGCGAAGGAGTTGTTCATCAGCGGCATTAGGGCCACCGGGTTCGGGGAGATCTCGATGAAGGTGCGGAAGCCATCGTCGAACTGCTTACCCGTCGCCTCCGAGAACCAGACCGGCTGGCGGGTGCAGCGCAGGAAGTAGTCGGCATCGTGGACGACCTCGCCCGGGGTGTACACGCGACCGCGATCCACGGTGGAGTACAGCGGGGTGTGGATCGGCTGGGGCTGCAGATCACAGATCTCGTAGTGCAGCTCGCCCAGGATGGGGTCCAGCATGGAGGTGTGGCCAGCGCCCTTGACCTTCAGCAGGCGGGCGAACTTGCCCTCGCCCTCCAGGTATTCGACCAGCTTCTGCACCGGCTCCGCGGGGCCACCGACGGTGGTCATGCCCGGCGCGGCGTACACGGCGGGCTCCACCTTGGCGTATTCCGGGTGCTCGGAGGTAAAGGTGGCAAGTTCCTCCACGCCGAACTCCACCACAGCCATGGCACCCTGCTTGTCCTCCGGCAGCAGGCGCTCCCCCTCGCCCATCAGGCGGGCGCGGTGGCAGGCGATGCGCACGGCTTCCTCGGCGGAAATGCCGCCCACGGCGTAGGCCGCTGCGATCTCACCCATCGACTGGCCGACGACTGCGGCGGGCTGCGCACCCAGGGTGCGCAGAAGGTCGTTCAGCGCGATCTGCACGCAGGTAATCCCCACCTGGGCGCGCTCCGTGTCGTAGTTCTGCTCGTCGTCCAACACCATCTCGGTGAAGGACCAGCCGGACTCGGCCCGCACGACCTTATCCAGCTCATCCAGGCGGGCGGCGAAGAACTCAGAGAGTTCGTATAGGTCCTTAGCCATCTTGCGGTGCTGCGAACCGAAGCCGGAGAACACCCACACCGGGCCATTGGCCGACGGAGAATCAGCGGTCTTTACCGTCGCGCCCTGCTTGCCCGCTGCGATGCGCTGCAGGCCAGCAATAGCTTCGTCGACGGTGGCGGCGGACACCACGCCGCGGGAGCGACCGTGGTTGTGCCCTGCCAGCGCCAGTGCCAGGTCGCGCAGGTGCAGCGCTTCCGTGGCTCCGTCGCCAAAGGATTCCCGGTTGTCCTCCAGGTATCCGGCCAGTGCTTCGGCGGCCTGGCGGCGGCGCGAGGGTAGCAGGCCACTGACGGGCAGCAACACTCGCGGGGCCTCCCCCGCCGCATCCTCACGGTCCAGCCCAATCGGGGCACTGTCCTCGGTCTCAGTGACAGCCGCGTAGCCCACTCCCGCCGCAGCTTCCTCAGCCAGGTTCGGCGCCGCGATCACGACGTGCGCGTTCGTGCCACCGAAGCCGAAGCCAGAGACACCGGCGATGGCGCGCCCGGAGTACTCCGGCCATTCGCGCGGATCTTCCACGACTTCCAGGTGCTCACGGCCAAAGTCGATGTACGGGTTCGGGCCGCTGTAGTTCAGGCTCGGCGGCAGCACGCCCTCGCGCATCGCCATGACAACCTTCATCACGCCCGCGACACCCGCAGCGGCTTCAGTATGCCCGAAGTTAGTCTTCGCACTTCCCAGCAGCAGCGGCTCTGCCACGTCGCGCTGGCGCCCCAGCACGGTGCCCAGCGCGGTAGCTTCAATCGGGTCACCCAGAATGGTTCCAGTACCGTGAGCCTCCACGTAATCCACCGACTGCGGGTCGATCCGCGCGTCCGCGTAAGCACTGCGCAGCACGTCGACCTGCGCATCCGGGTTCGGGGCGGTCAGACCGTTGGAGCGGCCATCGGAGTTCACCGCCGAGCCCTTAATCACGGCCAGCACATTGTCGCCGTCGCGGCGGGCATCCTCCAGACGCTTTAGCACCACCACTCCGGCTCCGTCGGAGCGCACAATGCCGTCCGCGTCGTCGCTGAAGGCACGGATGCCACCCGTCGGGCTCAGCACACCGAGTTCGGAAAACGCCACGGTCGCAAAAGGACTGCATAGGAGGTTGACGCCACCCGCCACAGCCACATCAGAATCACCATCGCGCAGAGAACGCACCGCCTGGTGAATTGCCACCAGCGACGAAGAGCAGGCCGTATCCATCGCCACGGACGGACCACGGAAGTCGAAGGCATAGGAAATGCGGTTGGCAATGATGGAGCTGGAGTTACCCGTCAGGGCGTAGGGGTGCGCCTCCGCCGGATCGGCGGAGATCAGCATGCCGTAGTCGTTGTTGGTATTACCCATGAACACGCCGACGGGCTTGCCGCGCAGCTCGTTGGCGGGGATGTGCGCATCCTCCAGCGCCTCCCACGTCAACTGCAGCACGATGCGCTGCTGCGGATCCATGTTCGCCGCTTCCAGCGGGGACAGGCCGAAGAACTCCGCGTCGAAGGAAGCAATGTCCTCGATATAGCCACCCGTCAGCTGGGCTTGCTCCATGCGGCGGGTCATCTCCGGGTCGCGGGAGTACTCCGCCCAGCGCCCGGCGGGCAGCTCGCCCACGCCGGAGCGGTAGTTGGAAAACAGCTCCCACATCTCATCGGCGCTATCGGCACCGGGGTAGCGGCCTGCCATGCCGACCACTGCGATATCCCGCTTACCCAGCGGCAATGGGCCACCTGCGCTGGCATCGGTGGTTGCGGAGGCGGTGGCGTCACTACCCAAAACAGCGCCAGAACCGCGGCCGTTCATCAAGTGATCGGCCAGCGCGGCAATGGTGTTGAACTCGTAGGCAATCGTGGCATCCAGGGTGGTGCCCAGCAGGCGTTCCAGGTCGCCGGACAGCACAACGACATCGCGGGAAGACAGGCCGAAGTCCTGCATAGAGCGTTCGTCGGAAATCTCGGCGGCATCCAGGCCAGTAGCGTCCGCAACCCACGCGCGCAACCATTCCCGCATCTGCTGAATCGTCGCGGGGCGGGTGTGCTGGTTGTTCTGCTGCCCGTCCTTCTGGTCGCCCTGCTGATTGTCTGCCATGGAAAGTCGCCGTTTCCTTTCGTGCATTAATTCGTGAGTGAGCCGTGTGCAGTTATGTGGGTGTGTGCCACAAAGCAATAAACGACCACCGAGATACCGGCTTAAACGCTGTCGAAGGCCGCACGGGGGTCGCTAGTATCGCCATATTTTAACGCGCCTGAAGCGCTTTATGGATTAAGCGCCCAGCGTGCCCTCCAGATACGCCTTCGCAGCTACGCGGCGGGCGATCTTGTTGGCGGAAGAACGCGGGAGGGTGCCCGGCGCGATGATGCGCACGTCCGAGGGCTGCACGCCGTGGGTGGCGGTGACGGCGGCTCGCATGGCCTCAATGGCCTCCGCATCGCCATCTTCGGTGGCCTCCGGGTCGCGCTCGGCGATGATGACCAGCCCCTCGACGGATTCGCCGTCGGCGCCACGGGCCGCAGCAGTGCCCTCGCCGGCGCCCACTGCGAAGGCGGCGATAACGGCCGGAGCGGTCTGCGCGGTGGCCTCGTCGGCGGTGGCCTCGATGTCCTGCGGGTAGTGGTTGCGGCCTGCGACGATGATGAGGTCCTTCAGTCGGCCGGTGATAAACAGGTGCCCGTCGACGATGACAGCCAGGTCGCCGGTGCGCATCCAGTTGTCCTCCGGCACGTCGCCCGCGTGGCCACCGGATTCCAGACGGTTGGCTACGGGCAGGTTGTTGCGGAAGGTTTCTTCGCTTTCCTCGGGGCGGTTCAGGTAGCCCGCTGCCATATTGTCGCCGTGCACCCAGATCTCGCCAACGTTGCCGTCGGCGAGCTCCTTGCCGGTCTCCGGATCCACGATAGCCAGCGTCTGCGGGGAACAAACCTGGCCCAGGGAAACCAGGGAGAGGCTGTCTACGTCGTCCGCACTGCCCTCTACTACGGCTCCGGCGGACAGCTCTTCGCGCTTAAACCACTTCGTCAGCGGGCGCTCGTCAGTCTGCGGGGTGGTGACAATCAGCGTGGCCTCGGCCAGACCATAGGACGGACGCATGGCCTCCTTCTTAAAGCCGTAGGGGCCGAAGGTATCCAGGAACTTCTGCACAGAGCTGTGGTGCACCGGCTCGGAACCATTGATGATGCCGTCGATAGCGGACAGGTCCACGTCGGCGAGCTCCGCGACCTTCGCCGGGTCGGCGTAACGCACGGCCAGTTCCAGGGCGAAGTTCGGAACGACGGTGTAGATGTTCTCGCCCTCGCTCTTGCGGTTCAGCTGGCGGACCCAGCGGGCCGGATCCTGGATGAAGTCGCGCGGGGACATTAGCTCGAAGGGAAGTCCCAGGATGATCACGAAGGCGGACAAGATCACGCCCATGTCGTGGTGCAACGGCAGCCAGGTGGAAAGACGCAGAGGGGTCTTCAGGTTAACGGCCTTAAAGATCTGCAAAACGTTGGTGACGATCGACTTGTGCGTCAGCACCACGCCAGCCGGGGTGCGCGTGGAGCCGGAGGTGTACTGCAGGAATGCTTCCTCGCTGGACTTCGGGGCCAGGGATGGATCCGCCATGATGGCGGCCATGGGGTTCTGCCAATCGTCGGCCAGCGCATCCGGCAGCGCGTCCACCGTCAACACGCGCGGGCGCTCGGTCGCGGGGATGGCAGCGAAGTGCTTGCGTACCGCAGCCGCGGAACGCTTGTTAGTCAGCACTACCGTCGGCTCGGAGGAACCCAGCACGGCGGTTAGATGACCGGTGTGGCCCGGCTCGTTGGGGTCGTACAGCGGAACCGGCACCATGCGGGCGTACATCGCGCCGAGGAAGGCGTACATGTACTCCGGGGAGTTATTAGCCAGAATCGCCACGCGGTCGCCGGGCTTGGCGACCTGCTGCAGGCGCACGCACACGGCCTTAATGCGGGTGTTCACTTGCGCGCGGGTGATCTCGTGTACCGTTCCCTCGCGCGACTCGGAGAAGTCCCAGTGGCGGATCAGCACATTATCTACGGTGCCTTCCATCTGCGCCATCGTGTACAGCATCTCGCACATACCGGAAAGGGTCAGCTGATCAGGGATGTTGATATTGCCCTGCTCGTCGTAAAACTGCCCCATTGCCGAAGTGATATCCACTGAGATCTCCTCTATCTGTTTCTATAAACACTTAGTTTTACTTGTGAAACACATCGTACCGGGAAAGGCATTCGTTACCCTGCAATTGCGCAATGCTGTGTCTCGCGCCCGGCGGCATGCAGTACCTTCGCCCCCGGCGCCGTATGGTGCACTCGCGCCCGGCGCCATGCCAACTACTTGCCTGTGCGCTCGTTAATCAGATCCCGAGCCCAACCAACGATGTACTCCGGCACGGTCTTCCCGTCCACGACCGTGCCATTCGTCGCGTACTGAGAGTGGACAGCATTGGCAGCCACCAGGTCCTTAGCTCGCACAAGAGCATTGCCCAGATCCCCTGGGGCGTCACAAATAAGATCGGCAGGCGCACAGAAGTTATTCACGCGATCGTTGAGTTCACCAAAGCCATCCGGGCGCGGACCGCGCATCGTCGCCCCGGGGACGATCGTCTGGATCAGCCCGCTCACCGGGTTCAGCGCAATCTCCGCGCCCGTACCGCGGATGCCTTTCGCACCGACCAGCGTGCCCTTATCCAGCTCCTGGCGACCATCGGCGATCAGAGCCACACCCAAGATCCTGTCTGCGGGAACCGGCCCCCGGTTGTTGCCGATCTCCCCAGCCATGTCGCCCGTGATCACCGCGCCCTGGCTGAAGCCGGTCAGCACGAAGGACGTTGCCGGGCATGCCTTGTGCATCTCCCGCAACTCGTTTTCCAGCCGCTTGAAGCCCTGGTTACGGGAGTCGTCGTAGGTCATCTCCCCTCTCGCGTTGATGTTGCGGAACTGCGCGGTGTACGGCAACGTCCACACCTTCACTTTCTCCTTGGGGAACTCCTCGGTCAGGGGGCGGGTGACATTCAGCAGCAAGGACCGCGGGTTGGCGCGCGGAGCCAGCGGATCATCGTCCGCCTTGGATTCCCACGTACCCGGGGCCGCCAGCACCTCTACATCCGCACACCCTGGCGGGTTCTGCGCTTCAGGGCTCGGCGGTGCAGAGGGCTTGCCCGGCCCGGGGCCTCCCGGTTGATCATTTGTGAGTAGCCAATTCCCCACGCCCACCACGATCAGAGCAAGGAGGACGAGCACGGCCAGAATGGTCAAGACCTTTTTCATAAATTCCTTCTAGAACAAAACCAGGCTGCCCGCGCGTAAGTGTGGACAGCCTGGTTACTCGAGACTTCGGAAGCGCTGAAGCCCTAACAATACGCCGATTTCGCTGCGTTGCGAATAGCTTCCTCGGCCTTTTTCGGATCACCGTCGATCACGCCGTTCTCCTTCAGCTGCCCCGCAGCCAACGGAGTGTAGACGTCCGCCTTGCCGCCGCCTTCGGCGGTACAGTGCGCTTGACCAGCTGCAATGACCTGATCTTCCAGGCCACCAATATCGGAGGCATCATCGGCCTTCGTCAGGTCAATGCCGCCATCCTTCAAGCGGTTCAGGAAGTCCTTGTCCTTGTCGCTACGCTGCGCGCCATTGGGGATCTCATCCACCTCATCTACGCCGCCGTCGTGCGCTGGCGCACCGCCTTGGCCGGCGGAGCCTGGGGCGTCACTACCTTCCGTAGAGCTAGAGCCCGACTCACCGTCACCGTCCTTGCCGTCTTTGTCTTTGTCGGACTTGGACCCAGACTCTGACGCAGACACCGACGGCACTGAGGATTCGGTGGAATTGTCCACCGTCTCGTCGTCGCCGCAGGCCGTCAGCGCACCGAGGGACAGCAGCGCCACGCACGCAGCACCGACAACGGCACCGCGGGACGTGCGTCCGGTGTTTTTCTTAGTGACGCCCACCGTTAGAGCACCTCTACGCGTCCGTTGACCTCGCGGATCTCACCGTGCTGGAACTTGATCCTCGTTCCGCCGGCCGGAATGTCCTCGTAGTCGCTGGTCGGGTAGCCGAGCTTGCCCTGCTCCCAGCCACGCTTGCCCCACTCGTCGAACACATTGCCGTAGTAGATCACGTGCGCGCCGGTGAACGGGGACCAGTAGATGTTGCCGTGCTCGAACTCGGAGAAGCGGCCGCCCTTGATCTCCTTTTCACCGCTCTTCGGCTTGCCCAGCTTGGAGTTCAGGCCACCCAGCTGCAGGTACTTCTCGGCGATCTTGCCCTGGACGTAGTTGGTCTTGTTGTCCTTATCGCGGACGATCAGGCCGTTCTGGAACTTCTGCATGTAGCTGTCGCCGACCTTCTCGACCTCAGCGATCGGGTAGCCCAGCGGGCCGTTCTCCCAGTTGGTCTTGCCCCACTCGTCGACGAAGTCCTTCGGCACAGCGAAGGCGCCGGTCTCGTGGGTCCAGTAGATCGCGCCATTCTCGAAGGCCGTGAAGCGACCGCGACCGTTGGAAATGACGTGCTCTTCGGAGATCGGGTAGCCCAGCCAAGAGTCCGGGCCGTTCATCGACGCGTAGCGGGCGCCAATGCGGCCCCAAACGAAGTGGGCGCCGGTCTTCGGGGACCAGTAGGCACGGCCACCGCGGAAGTCCTGAACCTTGCCGCCGTCCTTAGCGTCGTACTCGTTAGAGATGCAGGCGCCCAGGTTCGGAACCTTCTTGACGTTCTCTGCGATAGCGCCGCCGACCTGGCACTTCGCACCGCGGTCAGCTTCCGACAGGCCGAGGGCATCGGCGATGTGCGGCCATGCCTGGATCATCTCGTACTGCCAGTACGGCCAGTCGTGGGTGCCGGACGGACGGAAGGCGGTGATCGGCTTGACGCCCGCCTGCTTAGCGCGCTTGACAAAGGTCTCGGTGGTCATACGGGACATGGCTTCCAGACCGAAGCCCGCCATGTTGCTCGGCAGCCCGGGGATAGCACCCGGCTTGTCGTACTTGCCGGCGTTGCCGTTGCCTGCGGAGACGTAGACGGTCATCTTCTTCAGAGCTTCAACGCCCAGCTTCGGATCGTGGTCGATCCAGTCCTGGGAGCCGAATTCGCCCCACATCTTCTTGGCGTCGTAGCCATTGCCGTCATTGGTGGCATAGGCGATGGCCTCGGGCATGCCGTAGGAAGTCGTATCTAAGTAGCCGGAGAAAGAACCAACGAACTTCCACATCTCCGGGAAGCGCTCGGCCAGGTTCATCGCGGCGGTGCCGCCCATGGACAGGCCGGTGATGGCGCGGTCTTCGTTGGCACGCCAGCCTTCGCGCAGCACCGGCGGCAGTTCCTTGGTCAGGAAGGTCTCCCACTTGTAGTGCTTGCCTTTGTCTGGCTGCTGCCAATCGGTGTAGAAGGAGGACTCGCCGCCGACGGGCAGAATCACGTTGACGTTGCGGTCCGCGTACTGGTTAGCAATGTTGGTGGACAGGGTCCAACCCGACTCGTCCTCGCGGGCGCGCAGGCCATCGAGGGCCCACACGGTCGGGAACTTGCGGTCCGGCTGGGAGTACCAGTCGCGAGCCAGCAGGATCTGCACCTTGATCGGCTTGCCCGGCATGGCGGCAGAGTTGATGAAGACGTTCGCCCAGCGCTCGGTGATCCACTCAACGCGGTCCACGCTGACACCCTCCGGCAGGCCCTGCAGGTGCTGCTCGGTGACCTGGCGCGGGGTGCGCTTCGGGATGCTCTCGGGGTCCAGGTAGCTGGTGCCGGAGCCGGGGCCCAGGGATCCGCCCAGGGAGCTCTGGGCGGCAGCGACCGGGGTCAGCGGCATTGCAAGTGCAACGGAAAGCGGCAGTGCCAGGAACGCGGCGCTTCCGCGGCGGAGGTTGCTGCTGTTCGTGCTACCGGTCTTGCTGCTGGCGGAGCGAGTGCGACGGGAAATTTTCGCTGCAAGGCGCATAGTCTTCATTCTTTCTGTTGCTCTTTGGTTGTTTGGTTGTAGTTCTGCAGTTGTCCTGGCTTCCACCCTGCAGTTGTGCTGGTCGTGCGTAGTTGTAGGCCAGCTCAGCGCTGGTGCTGTGTCAGCCGAAGCAGGTTCCCCTCCTGCTTCGCACTGCCGGCCATTACTGAACTTTTCGATCCAGGTACTCTATTCAGATTCTGTTTATTGCTGTCAATCACGGCCTGGGGCTTCCCGCCGGGACGCCTCGCTGAGCAGTCACGGCAAGCACTTCCCACAGGCGCGCTTCAAGCACGTCAGTAATTATGGCAAGCAAAAGCGTATTCACATGGACAACACGCGGAACATTTAAAGTTTTACTTTAGGGTTAGCCTAGCACGTAACCACTGTTACCCATGTGACCCTTTTTACTCTTCCTTTTTCTTGACGCCGCCACGCCCCAACCACCCCACCTCGACCACCCCGCCCAGATAGCCAACACCGGCAAACCCTCTTCCCAGCCCCACGCCCCAGCCATCCAGACCAGCCCCACACCCCGGCCTAAATGTCGGAAAAGTTGCACTTCTTTGTTGGTAACTATTTCCATTTCGCAAAACCGCTGGTCAGAGCGCCACAAATCGTATCCACAAAATGGCCGACTTGAAGCTTTGCAACTTTTCCGACATTTACCCCCAAGAAGCGCAAAAGCCACCGCCGAAGGCGACCGGCTATTCAAGCCGGCACCTCAGACAGTGGCTTCGGGACCTAACCAGGCCCCCAGTTAGCAAGGCCTCCGTTTAACAAGGCCCCAGGCTAACTAGTCACAAAATTAACTAGGCACCCAGCGCGCGGAGGATGTGCGGGCGAGCCTTGCTCAGCTCCACATCCCAGTACGGCCATGCGTGCAGGCCGTTGATCGGGTAGCTCACAACTGGGCGAGCGCCTACCGCACGAGCAGCCATCTCAAACTTCGCAGTGGAGGTACGCGCCATCCACTCCAGGCCGATGCCGGCAGCAACGCCACGCGGGTTCTCCAGGAACTTCTCGCCGCGAGCCGGAACTCCACCGGATGCAGCCAGGTAAAGCGGCATACCGCTGAAACGGCCAGCCTGAACAGTCGGATCATTGCGGAAGCGCAGCGGGTCTACTGGGCTGCCCCACATGTCCCAGATGTTCGCACCCTTGTCCGCATCGGACATCGCGTACTGGATTCCGGCGTACATGCCCGGCCAGGTCGGGTTCAGGTAACCAGACAGGGAGGTCGCCTGCTTGAACTGGTTGCGGTGCCACGCAGCCAGGTTCATCGCGGCAGTACCGCCCATGGACAGACCGACAATGGAGTTGCGGTTCGGGCTCACGCCAAAGTTACGCTGCAGGTAACCCGGCAGTTCGCGGGTCAGGAAGGTCTCCCAACGCGGCTTCTTCGGACCACCCTTGCCGCCGTACGGGCCCTTCCAGTCCGTGTAGAACTGAGCCTGGCCACCAACGGGCATAACCAGGGTCACGTTGTCGTTGACGAACTTCTTCACAGCGTTGCCAGACCAAACCCACGCGTTATAGTCCTGGCGTGCGCGCAGGCCGTCCAGCATGTAGACGCCAGCGTTACCGCCACGCGAGGAAGGCTTGATCTGCACCTGGATCTTCTGCCCCATCGCCGGGGAGTAAACCCAGCAGTTCTGCAGGTAGTACTTGTGCTTGCTCCAGCTGCAGCCCGGGCGCAGGTGGCCGCGGTTATCCGCAGCAGCCGTAGGTGCAGTTACAACAGCCATGCCCAGCGCAGTGGCCACTGCAACCAGGAATGCAGTGAGCTTCGCGCCCAGTCCCTTACTCTTCATCGTCGAATTCATACAATCCTAAACAGCTCTAGTCAGTCTTGAAATCTCTCGAAACGCAGTTGCTCTGCCGAGAAACACAGAATGCGAGTACGTTATCAAATCTTTACGATCCTGCTCAAGATAACTATCGAATCCATTAAGTAAATCGCTACATCTTCCAATAATTAAGGTCTCTCCTCCCCTCCCCCGCCACAGCAGTCACACACCCATCTCTCGACGCCACATTTTCACCCCCAAAAGTGTAACGCCGTTCACACCCAGCCCGGCTGCTTAAGAAAAGCAAAAGACGCCAACCTTCCGCGGGGGAAGAGTCGGCGTCCAAAAGAAAACAGCTAGAACATCGGCACGATGTAGACAGCCATCGCCACACAGAACAACCAGGCCAGCGCCAGCAACTGCAGGGTGCGATCCTCGAGGGCGATCTCGTCGGGCGCGCCACCCTCGCCTCGGTCAACGTCCGCAGCATAGCGCAGAATCGCGATGGTAAACGGCACCATCGAAACCTGGTACCACACGGCAGCCACTCCGGAATCGACGGTCTGCGCCAGGCCGAAGCCCCACAGCGCATAGCTCAGCACCACGGCGGTGGCGGCCAGAGTCCAGACAAAGCGCAGGTAGGTTGGGGTGTAGCTCTCCAGGGACTTGCGGATCTTCGCGCCCGAGCGCAGCGAAAGCTTCAGCTCCGCGTAGCGCTTACCCGCCGCCATAAACAGCGAGCCGAACGCCGCGACCAGCAGGAACCACTGCGACAGCAGAATCGCCGCCGCCACACCGCCGGCCATGGCGCGCAGCATAAAACCGGAGCTCACCAGTGCAATGTCGATCACCGGCTGGTGCTTCCAACCGAAGCAGTAGCCCAGCTGCAGGGCGATGTACACAGCCACGACGATCGCCAGGTTCGTGCCCGACGAGGCCAGCAGCGAGCCGCCGATCGCCGCCAGGATCAGCACCACCGACATCGCATACGCCAGCCCCACCGGCAGCACGCCAGCCGCAATCGGACGGAAGCGCTTCGTCGGGTGCGCCCGGTCGGCTTCCACGTCGCGCGCGTCGTTGATCAGGTAGATCGAGCTAGCCGCCAGGCAGAAAGCCACGAAAGCGATCAGCACGTCCAGCAGCACGCGGCTGTGGAAGAGCATGTCACTACCCGCAGCCGCCGGAGCCGCGACGACCAGCACGTTCTTCACCCATTGTTTCGGGCGCAGTGCCTTGATCATCGCCTCCGGCAGGTTGCGCGGCGGGCGCAGCTTCTTCGTGTCGGTGGCGGTGCTGGTCGCCTGGTTCGGGTCTTCCAACCCGGACGTGTGTGGCTCCGCGCCGATCAGCGGCTCCGGGCGGCCGTCGCTACGCTGTTCGCTCACTGGCTTTTCTCCTCACTGTTTTTCTTTGTGACGCCCCCACGTCCCCCATCCACAACCCTGCGCACGGCGATGGCCGTGGCAGCGCCGATGCAACTTCCGAGGGCTACGTCAGAGGGATAGTGTACGCCTAACACCAGACGCGACAGCGCCATCGCCGGGATTCCCACGAGGGGAAGCGCCCCGGTGCGGTTGTTTGCCGACTGGGTAAATGCCACCAGAGCTGCGGTGGAGCTGGTCGCGTGGGAAGACGGGAAGCTCAGCTTCGAGGGCGTGCCCACGCCGATCTTGATCCGCGGGTCGTGCGGGCGCGGGCGGCGGACGATGCGCTTGAGGACCACGCTGGCGGCGTGGGCGAAAAAGGCGCTGGCGCCCATGGTCAGCCAGCCGCGGCGCTCTGGGCCGTCGGCGGACTTGCCCTGCGCCAGGGCCAGGCCGTAGCCCAGAGCAGCGGTGCCCATCCAGCCGAGGGCGTGCTCACCGAAGTGGCTCATGCCACGGGCGGTGGGCAGGATTCCCGGCTTGTCGGCCAGCTGCTTTTGCAGCGCGACCAGAATGTCGGATTCGCCCAGCGGGTCGCCACTGACGTGTGTGGAGCTCATTGTCTTTGCGTTGTCCTTACTTCGGTCTGGCTCGGTTTCGGTCTGGCTCGGTTTCGGTCTGGCTCAGCTTCGGTGCAGCTAGCGTCGGCTCGCTACTTGTTTTCCACGCTCTCGGGCTCGAAGATCTGTGCCCAGCCTTCCCGGCTTGTCAGGTGCGGGTGGGCTGCGCGGTAAGCGTTGCGCAGCTCGTCGAAGCGGTCGTAGACCTGCTTTTCCAGGCGCGCATACTCCTTCACCAGCGCCAGCATCTGGCCTCGGTCGCGCTTACGGTAGAACACGCCCTTGCCATCGGCGGTGGTCACGGTCGCGCCGTCGACGCGGGAGAGGCTGAACCAGCGGGCCTCGACAGGCGGGAGGTTCACCTGCGGTGCGTGGTGGTGGCGGGCGTCTGCAGGCTTGGCGTTGTGCAACAGCCCCTTGGCAAGAGTGACGATCTTGGCCTTCTTGCTCAACGGGATGCGCGTGAGGCCCGCCGGGCCACCCGTCGCTGGGGGCAGGTCGGTAGCAGATGGGACGACAACCGCATCAGAGTAGTTCTTACGCAGCTTCGCGATGCGCGGCAGAGAGGTATCCAAGATGTCAAACAGCTGGTCCGGGCCTGCCAGGAAGTCCTTCATTGCCTCGATGTGCAGGGCAACGGTGGAGTACTCCAGGCACAGGAGGTGCTTGGTCGCGAGCTTGGCCAGAGAGACCAGCAGCCCTCGCGGGGAACCTTCCATCTGCATGGCCGCCACGATCAGGCGGTTGCGGATGTGGAAGTAGGACTGCCAGTCGATGGCATCGTCCTTGCTTGACCAGGCCATGTGCCAGATCGCGATGCCCGGCCAGGAGGCCGTGGGGAAGCCAGCATCCTTTGCACGCAGGCCGTATTCGGCGTCATCCCACTTAATAAACAGCGGCAGGGGCTGGCCGATGCGATCAGCGACATAGCGTGGGATCAGGCACATCCACCAACCGTTGTAGTCAACGTCGATGCGGCGGTGCAGATCCTTGGAGTTCTCCGAGTTATTCGGGGTGCCGTAGCCCTTGTCGATGACGTCCCGGGCCACCGGCGCGATCGGCTGGCCTGCAGCGTTGTGGGCAGTGCCGTCGCCCAGGTCGCGCAGCGGGTGGCGGTAGAAGTCGTGAGTGTAATGGGTGTGCGGTGCCCCACCCCACATGAACACGTCGCGATGGACGACCTCGCCCATGCTGTGCAGGAAGCTGCGCTCCTGCAGATCCAGCATCTGGCCGCCGATCAACATCGGGGACTTCGCATAGCGGGCGGCCGCCAGGGCGCGCAGGACGCTATCGGGCTCGATGGCGATGTCGTCGTCCATATACAGGATGTACGGGCTGGTGGTGCCACGCTCCGGGTGGCGGGCTTCGTACATGATGCGGGAGTAGCCACCGGAGCCACCCAGGTTGCCCTGCTGCACGATGCGCAGGCGATCGCCAAAGTGCTCCGCGACCTCGTCGAAGTCGGGCTCGTCGGCGGGGTGCTTGTCGCCCTGGTCAGGCATGATGATGGCCTCGATGCGTCCGTCGACCTCGGGGTCGGAGGCCAGCGCGTGTAGCGCGGCCACCGCGTCGGTCGGACGGTTGAAGGTCGGGATGCCGATGGTGACGCTCGGCTCGGCGACCGGCAGCGTCTCGCCCTCGAAGGCCTGTTCGCCGGCCTCGACGGTGGCGTACCAGCCAGCGGAGTGTAGGCGGGTTTCCTTCTCGCAAGTCAGATCGAACCAGATCCAGCCGCCGTCCTCGAACGGGGCCAGGGAGATGATGAACTCAGCGATGCCGTGGCCGTTCTCATCTGTTTCGATCTGGGCACCCTCGATGCCGATGCGGGATCCGTCGTACTTGGAGCGGTACAGGTCAACGCGAGCCTCGCCCGTGATCTCGATGCGCAGCTTGACCTCGTCCAGCTGGGACCAGCGGCGCCAGTAGGAGGCGGGGAAGGCGTTGAAGTAGGTCTCGAAGGAGGTTTCGCTGCCCGCAGGCAGGATCGCCTCGGTACGGGAGACTGCGTTGACGCGGCCGGGGGTGGTGGCCTCGTTCTCTACGAAATACAGGGAACGCACGTTGCGCGGTTCGCCACGCTTCGGCAGCAAGATGCGCGCTAAGCGGGTGGCGTCGAACCCATCGTTGGTACTGGCTTTCACTGGCTGAGCGTTCATATGCTGAACACAAACCTCCGCATAGGCATTAAAGACATTGGAATATATCCGATTATCCATGAAAGCCGGTCACAAGCGCTTGCGCGACACAGCCACAGTTCAGCCCGAGTTGGACTCTTAGTCGAGGAGCGCCCGCTAAGTGACTGAGAACTTCCCACCAGACATAACACTGTGGGAAGTTAAGTGGGAAGCTAGGCGTGATGCTCTCGCCACCTCCTCATCTAGCTGTAGTTTTCCACTTTTCCACTATCAATTAGGGGAGTTCTGATCTTCAAGCATTCGATAACGTTGCTTCGGACTCCTCGCAGGTTCGGTTCGTTCTACCAAACCTTCGTTAATTAGAGCGTTGACTGCTTTTTGGACAGCTGTCCGGCTCAACTGGGTTCTCTCTACGATTTCGCTGGTCGAAGAAGAGGATTCTTCCTCCAGGATTGCCAAAACATGATCCCGCGCCGTCGTGTACCTCTCCTGAGTAGCAACCCGCCGGCGGCGGAATATTATGGTGAAACTGTCAAGCCGATTGATGTACTCAGGTTTTGGCATAAGAGCATCTTCCAAAGACTGATTTATCGTTGCAATGCCCGTACCACGATTTTCAGCCACGCGCCCCGCCTGTTTTCCTTCACCCGGCAGGGAAACTTCCTCTAAGAAACTTGAAATCCGTTGGTTGCGAGTCGAGCTAACTCCGGGTTCACCCAAATGACGAACCGTTACGCCACCGTATAGACCACCTGGACTTGTAATCTCTAGCCGATCTACAAACATATTGATCTGCACCTGGCTCCCCTGAGCCGACGGCGAGTAATCTCGGTGCATCAGCGCGTTCACCAGGGCTTCACGCACGGCAATTGGTGGATAGTCGGGAAGATCGGTCCGGAACTTTTCACTAATCATGGCTCCAGTGCGCATATTTCTTTTAACTATATCGACACCGGCTTCTACAAGTTCGGGAATGGTACCTGTCAGTCTTGCACTGTCGAGAAGCCTCAAACCAGTGGTTACACTTCCTTTACTTGTCCCTGGAAAAAGCGCGAATGTAACAGTCAAACGCGGGAAGAATTCTTGAGGATAGTCACCCATGACGGTTGCGTCCCTTAGTGTGGTGTAACGCTTG
>NZ_KV799273.1:42701-82757 GCF_001809885.1 Corynebacterium sp. HMSC058E07 | reverse complement strand
CGAGCGGACACACTTTTTGCTACTTAACCCCAAACAGCAAACCCCTGGCCAGTTCACAGAAGAACCGACCAGGGGAAATGAAAACTGCGGAAGCAGGGGGATTTGAACCCCCGGATGGTTTCCCATCGCTGGTTTTCAAGACCAGTGCATTCGGCCGCTCTGCCATACTTCCAACGCGGCTCAATACCGCTCAAAACATCTTACACCCCACACCACAACACACCCATTCCCAGCCGCACCATGTTTCATTAGGGTGGAGACCATGAGCATCACCACAAACGCAATCATCCAGACCGATACCGAAAACCCCAGCTCCCTGGCCTGGCAGACCACCAGCATCGCCGACCCCCAACCCGGCGAAGCCCTGGTGCGCATCCACTACGCGGGCGTCAATAGAGCAGACACCCTACAAGCCCAAGGCCACTATCCCCCACCCCGCGGCACTACCGACATCATTGGCCTCGAAGCCGCAGGCGTGATCGAAGACCCCAACGGAGCCACCCGCCCCGACGGCTCCCCCTGGCACCCAGGCGACGAAGTCGCAGTCCTGCTCTCCGGGGGCGGGTACAGCGAATACGCCACCGTGCCCGAAGGCCAACTGCTACCCATCCCCGCCGGGTACAGCCTCGCCGAAGCCGCCAGCGTGGTGGAAGTCGCCTGCACCGTCTGGTCCAACATCATGATGACCGCCCGCCTACGCGAAGGCGATACCATCCTCTTCCACGGCGGCGGCGGAGGCATCGGCATCTTCGGCATCCAATTAGCCAAGGCCCTCAGCGCCACGGTGGCCATCACCGCCGGCTCCGAAGAAAAGCTGCACGTATGCCGCCGCTACGGTGCGGACATCCTCATTAACTATAAGGAAGAGGACTTCGCCGACACCCTGGCCGCACACGGCGGGGCGGACGTGATCCTGGACATCATCGGCGCCAAATACCTCGACCGCAACATCGATGCCCTGGCCCCCGACGGGCACATCGTGATCATCGGCATGCAAGGTGGCGTGAAGGGCGAACTGAACATCGCCAAGCTACTCAGCAAACGCGGAAACATCAGCGCCACCGGCCTGCGCTACCGTGACGCGAAAGACAAGGCGCGCATCGTCGCCGAGACCCTGCGCAACGTCTGGCCGCTGCTGGAAAGCGAGAAGATCACCCACCACATCGACCGGATCATGCCCATCGCCGAAGCCGCCGCAGCGCACAGGGCACTGCTGGCCGGGGAGGTCACGGGCAAGATCGTGCTCGAGCTGCCGCAGAGCTAGGCGCGCGGCTTGGTGAGCCGCCCGCTCCCGCGGTTCCCGCGCCCACGTCTACGCGGCCACCCGCCCGTCTGTACCAACACCAGCGCAGCCAGCACCAGCAGCAGGCCAACCCACTGCACCAGCGAAAGCCGCTCGCCGACGAACACCACGCCCAGGAACGTAGCCGTCACCGGGCTCAGCACGCCCAGGATCGCCACCTGCACCACGTCCAACTTGGCCAAACCGTGGAACCAAATGCCATACGCAATCAGGGCACCGAAGATCGTCAGGTACGCATAGCCCAGCACGTTCTGGCCGGTCAGGTGGTCCGGCAGCCCCTCCATCACTAGCAGCAACGGAACCAGGAACAGTCCGCCGAAAGTCAGCTGCCAGCCCGTCACCGCCAGCTGCGGAACATCGTCCGGCTTGCCCCACTTCTTCGCCAGAATCGCACCCAGCCCCATGCACACACTGGCTCCTAAGCCCGCGAGAATACCGGTGGCATTGAGGGCTGCGGAGGGCGTCAATACCAAACAAGCCACACCCACCACAGCGACGAGCGCGCCGATCACCTGGTACGGCTGAATCCGCGTGCCCAACAGCGCCGGGCTCAGGGCGATCACCCATAGCGGCGCCGTGTTCGTCACAATCGCCGCCACACCGCCCGGCAGCAGGTACGCCGCCGCGAAAAGCAGAGCAAAGAAGCCGCCGATGTTCACAACCCCCAGCACCGCGGACTTCCACCACCACTGCCCGCGCGGCAGCCTGCGGAACCACAGCAGAAGCAGCAAACCCGCAGGTAGCGCACGCAGCACTCCCGCCAGCAGCGGCCGCCCAGGCGGCAGCAGGTTCGTGGTGACGATGTACGTCGTTCCCCAAATTATCGGTGTAAGCGCGGTAATCAGTCGTAGCACACGGCCACGCTATCTTACGGACGCCACCACCCGCACCAACTGGTCCACATCATGCACGGTGTTGTGCGGGGCGAACCCGACGGAAACTGCACCGGCCTGGTCTAGTTCCGACCCCAGCGCCGAGTCCCGTTCCGGCCCCTGCGGAGAACTCTGTGCCGAGGCAGCGTCCGCCGCCTTGCGGCCGTGGCGGCCGCGGGAGTTCGCGCCCGGCGCCGCGGGCAGCTCCTCGAAGACCCCCATGCGCTCCAGCAGCTGCGACTGGCCCGGCGCGACCACTCCCGCGACCACTCCATTGGCCAGCAGGCGCTGCACCACCACGCCCGCGGGCACACCATCCACTAGGAAGCTCACGCGCGGAATACGATCCACGGCGGCGAACTCCTCCAGCACAGGGCCGTCCCCATCCACGCCAATCACGTGCACGGTGCCGAGGCTCTGCAGACCTTCCACCAGGTGCGTTGCCAGCGTATTCAGGTGCTCGGCGGCGCGGGGCAGCCCCTTCTTCAACCGCGTACGGCGGGTGCCGCGGGCGGAATCGTCCAAGCGGGCCAGGTGATCCACGGCCTCCGCCACGCCACCCAGCAGGCCCTCCGACACGCCGCCCACGGCTACGCCATGCGCAGAGTGGAAGACCTCGCGGCGGGTGGCATCATCCTTGAACACCAGCGCGCCGACACTCGGGCCGCCCAGGCTGGCGACATCCAGCGCCAGCACATCAGCACCCATCTGCTCCACGTCCACCACGCGGTAAGGAGCGAAGGAATCTACATCCACCACCAGCAACGCCCGGGACTTCGCCCGCACGCAATCCGCGATGGCCCGCACATCCGTCACCGCGCCGACGTACCGGTTCGCGGCGGAGACTGCCACGACGGTCGTCTCCGGCTCCACGAGGTTCGTGTACTGCCAGGCCGGCAACACACCGCTGGAAAGATCCGGCTCCGCCCAGCGCACCCGTGCGCCATACAGATCCGCCGCATGCTTCCACGGCGACACGTTCGCCGGATCGTCGATACGGGACAGCACGACCTCCTGCCCCAGGCGCAAGCGCCGGTACAGGGCATGCGCCAGGTCATCCAGCAGCGCCGCGCGGGAGGCTCCCAGCACCACATTCTCCGGGCGCGCGCCCGTCAGATCTGCGATAGCGATCCGCGCGGAGTCTCCGAAAGACTCACCAATGCGGCGGCCCGGACGCTGCGCGCGGGAATGCGAACCCGTCGCCGACTCCGGAGGCTCCAGCAAAGAAGCCACCCGGAAACTACGCGCCACCGCCGAAGACACCCGCTCCGGAACCTGCGGGAAATCCTGCGCGTTTAAGTACGTCCAGCCATCCGACAGCGATGCATACAATCCCCGCACCCGTGGCACATCGAACACTGGAACTCCTTATCCACCTAGACTGCACTACCCAGACTGCGCTACCTGGGCTATCTAGATTGCTTCAAACTGCGATTGCTTCAGACTGTGCTTCTGCCCAACCGATACTAGCCTGCCAGCCGGACACGCAACACCGTCGCCGGTCGCGGCCACCGCCGTCCCCGGTCCCCGGTCCCCGCCGTCCCCGTCCCCGCGAGCCAACGCAGCCACCAACACGATCGCGGGACGCGCCGAGAATAGGAGGCGTGGGCGTCACAAAGTAAAATAGACTGCCTCAAAGCAACAGCAACAGAAGCAGGAACACATGCCACAGAAAATGCCAGAGGCCGCGGATCTCCAGCGGATCACCGCCGCGACAGACGGCGACATCCCCGCTAGCAACTCCCAAACCTTCGCCGCCGCGTGGGCGGACCTGAAGAAGGGGCTGGCGCAGCGCGAACTTTGGCTGGCGCTCGGCTGGCAGGACATCAAGCAACGCTACCGGCGCAGTACCCTCGGCCCGCTGTGGATCACCATCGCCACCGGCGTGATGGCTCTGGCCCTCGGCCTGCTGTACAGCCTGCTGTTCCAGCAAGACCTGGCGAGCTTCCTGCCACACGTCGCCGTCGGCCTGATCCTGTGGGGCTTCATCGCAGGCTGCATCAAGGACGGCGCCGAGGTCTTCATCGCCAACGAAGGCCTGATCAAACAACTACCGTCCGCCCTGTCGGTGCACGTGTATCGCCTGGTGTGGAGGCAATTCCTCTTCCTGCTGCACAACCTCGTGATCTGGCTGGTGCTGCTGGCCGTGTTCCGCCCATCGCTCGGGTGGGAAGTGCTGCTGATCGTGCCCGCCATGGCGCTGATGATCGCCAACGGCATCTGGGTGACCATGTTCTTCGGCATCATCGCCACCCGCTTCCGCGACGTAGCCCCACTGCTGGATTCGCTAGTCCAACTGGCCTTTTATATGACGCCCATCGTCTGGACCACCAAAACCCTCCGCGACCAAGGCGGGGCAGTGGCCGAGCGCGCACGAATTGCGGAGATCAACCCGCTGTACCACTACCTGGAGATCGTCCGCGGGCCGATGATCGGCGAGCCAGTCCCCGCCTACCACTGGGGCATCGTGGGCGTGCTGACCGTGCTGGGGCTTTCGCTGGCTCTGCTGGTGATGCGCCGCTGGCGCTTCCGCGTGAGCTACTGGGTTTAGCCGTGCTAGCTGGTGTGCCTGGTATGGCTTGGCTTTGCGGCTGGCTTAGCGGCAGGTGGGCTTGGGGCCCGCCAGCCGCGACAACTGAAACAACAAAGTGAGATGACATGGTTTCGATTGACACTTACGACGCGTGCGTAGACTTCCCCATCTTCGATGCGAAGACCCGCTCCATGAAGCAGACATTCCTGGGGGCTGCCGGCGGCGCGATCGGCAGGAACTCGTCGAATACGGTGATGGTGGAGGCGCTTAAGGGCGTCAATCTGCATCTACAAGACGGCGACCGGATCGGCCTGGTCGGGCACAACGGCGCCGGCAAGTCCACCCTGCTGCGTCTGCTCAGTGGGATTTACGAGCCGACGCGCGGGTCCGCGATCGTGCGCGGGCGCGTGGCACCCGTGTTCGACCTGGGTGTGGGCATGGATCCGGAGATCTCCGGGTACGAAAACATCATGATCCGCGGGCTTTTCCTGGGGCAGACGCGCAAGGCAATGCGGCGGAAGATGGACGACATTGCGGAGTTCAGCGAGCTGGGGGACTACCTGGAAATGCCGCTGCGTACTTACTCGACGGGTATGCGGATCCGGTTGGCTTTGGGGGTTGTGACCAGCATCGACCCGGAGATTCTGCTGCTGGACGAAGGCATCGGCGCCGTGGATGCGGCGTTCATGGCTAAGGCACGCGGGCGGCTGGTGGAGATGGTTGAGCGCAGCGGCATCCTGGTTTTCGCCTCGCACAGCAACGAATTCCTGGCGCAGCTGTGTGACAGTGCGCTGTGGATCGACCACGGAGAGGTCCGGAAGGTCGGGCGCGTGGATGATGTGGTTGAGGCGTATGAGGGGCCTGAGGCTGGTGCGCACGTCCGCCGGGTGCTGAAGGACCTGGGCCGGGGTTAGTTTGGAGGTTTGCGGGCTGGGGTTTGTTTGGCGGGGTTTGTGGGCTGGGGTTTGTTTGGCGGGGTCGCCCGGCGGCTGGCCTTGCCCGGCGACTGGCAGCTTCGCCCCACCAGCCCCACTTTCCCACCAGTCCTATCTGTCCCACCAGCCCCTACCGTCCCACTTATTCCATAAACCACCCTGAAGCCCGTCCTGGCGAGTGGTTAACTGTCGGAAAAGTTGCACTTCAAAACGCTAGATGTCGGAAAAGTTGCAAAACGTAAATCCTTATCGCCGGCACCCAACTCGAAAAACTCGCTGACCTGCAGCTTTACATAGGTGAAAATGTATCCCAATAACAAATTGCAACTTTTCCGACACTTTCTCCACCAAGGAAGCTACCGGTCACTTCGCAGATCGCCACAATGCCATAACGGCAGCCTCAAGTCGCTCTCCCGCCCCAATATTCACACCCATGTGGCGGAAACCCCAGCTCGCCAACACCCCACGGGCCCGCACTAATACTCCACAGGCTCGCACCAATACTCCCACGACTCGCATCGCCACCTCACAGACTTAAATGTCGGAAAAGTTGCACTTCAAAACGCTAGATGTCGGAAAAGTTGCAAAACGTAAATCCTTATCGCCGGCACCCAACTCGAAAAACTCGCTGACCTGCAGCTTTACATAGGTGAAAATGTATCCCAATAACAAATTGCAACTTTTCCGACACTTTCCCGTCCAGCAGTTGCTCTTGAGGTCACCAGCCCACTCCCCCAGCGCTCACACCAATAACAATGCCCCCAGTGGCCCCAATACTCACTTTCACGCATTCAGCACCAGCACGCCGCGCGGTGCCGGCACCAGCACCCACTCCCACCAGCACCACACCCAACACCACACCCAGCACCAGCACCACGCCCGGCACCAAGCTGCCCATACACCATCGGGGAGATTCCCGCATCTCGAATTTTTGTGCTTGTGGATAAAGCATCCGTCCGCAGAGAGTTATTCACAGGGCCAAGCCACCCATACCCCGCCAAGCTCGCTCAAATGCAAGAATGACCGCAACCCCGGATGCGTTGCCGAATCTCTTTATCTCCATCAACTCTTTGAATGGCTACGTAGTCCAGGGAAAACAGGGGGCGACAGTGAAACAATCCAAGGCACGTACAACAACAGATCACACCGCACAGCAATTGAGCGATAACAGCACGAGCGGCAGCACACACACCAACGCACACACCAGCACATCCACCAGCACACACACCAGCACACACACCAACACATCCACCAGCACACACACCAGCACCAGCACCAGCGCAAGCAATGGAAAGGCAAGAGCCAAATCCACGACCACCCGGAGGGCGCGTGCGGTCACATTTCCCCAGGCACCACCACGCAGGAAGGCCAAGCTACTCCTCGACGTTCACACGATGAACCCCTCGGAGGCGCGAAAAATGCAGCGACTCGCAGCGAGGGGTGAAGCGGTCAGACTTGCACCTGGAGTCTATATTCCCGCAGGTCAGTGGCGCGAGTTTGAACAAGACCCCGACGCAGAAGCAATTAAAGCGCGAGCCAGAATCGCCGCCGAGTACATCCGCAGTGGTCCAGCCGTCGTGGCGGGCAAATCGGCGGCCTTCCTCCACGGCCTGCCCCTAGAGAAGTTCGGGCCGCCGGAGACGGTGGAGTTGGCGTCACCAAAAAGAAGCCTGATGGGAAGAAACGGCAGGTCAGAGCGCCACCTCGCTACGCCGGGGCAAGGCCAGCGCGCCGTGCTGATCCCCACAGAGTTCGGCGAAATCTGGACCAGCGGACTGCTGGATACGTGCCACGACCTCGGGCTTCGGCACTCGCTGGACGACGCAGTCATCGCCACGGAGGCCGCGCTACACACAAAGAAAATCACGTGGCATGAGTGGTGCAACTGGCGCGCGTGGCAGAGTGAACAGCCAATCCGCCACGGCGCGCAGCGGGCTCGCACGGCGGCGCGCCTCATCACCCGCTACTCCGAAAGTCCGCGCGAGTCGCAGCTGAAGATCCGCTTCTGGGAACACGGCCTGCCCGCGCCGTTTCAGCAGGTCAACATACTCAACGAGGCCGGCTGGACCATCGGGCGCGTCGACATGTTTTTCGACGTCGGCCTCGCCGTCGAATACGACGGCCGCGAGAAGTACGGCTCCACCGCGCCGGCCATCGAGCGCGCCCTGCTGCAGGAACGCCAGCGCGAAAACGACATCCAAGCCCGCGGCATCACGCTGCTGCGCATCACGGCGGAAACGTACCACTCCGGCCACGCAATCGACCAGGTCAGCGAGCATTTCCACGCCCTCGCCGCACGCCCGACCCGCCCGCCATGCACCCTCTGGAGCGGCGGCGCGCTCGCCTGGTCGTAGCCATTTCTGTCCTTTCTTATTGACGCCCCCTCGCCTCCACCGACTTCACCTCCAGCTTCGCGAACCGTCCGCCCCGCCCCGGCGCGAGCTAGGCGCAAGCCCGGCGCGAGCTAGGCGCGAACTAGAGATAAAAAGAGAATTAATGAACCGCGCCAGTTGGGGCACGCGAAGCGTTAGACTCGGTCACGGACGTGCAAGCGTGACTGACGGCACAGTGCAATTAGACACTGACGGCACAGTGCAATTAAACGCAGCCACGCAGAGCAAATACTCCCCCCAGAACTCACGCAGAACCAGGTGAAACAGTTGACCAACCCAGCAGGCGACAACGGCGCAGGCACCCCCGCCGGCAGCGAGGAAGCCACTCCGGCCAGCACCCCCGCCGGCGACGGCGCAACCGCATCCGAGGCCTTCAACTCTAAGGCGTGGCTGCAGCACTACACCCCGTGGACGCAGCACACCATTGACCTCGACGACCCGGCGGAAAACCCCGCAGGCTTCACCATTCCGGAGGTCTTCTGGCACGCGGTGGACACGATCGGCGAACGCAACGCCTTCACCTTCTTCGGCAAAGCCACCACCTACGAGCAGTACGGCCGCCAGGTCGCCATCGCCTCCGCAGCCCTGGAGAAGCTCGGCGTGCAGCGCGGAGACCACGTCGCCATCGCGCTGCCGAACTGCCCGCAGGCCCTCATCGCCTTCTTCGCAATCCAGAACGTCGGCGCGGTTCCGATCCTCCACAACCCGCTGTACACCGCCGCCGAGCTGCACCACCCCTTCAACGACCACGGGGCAAAGGTCGCCTTCTTCTGGGACAAGGTCGGCGACGTCGCTGAACAGCTCCGCCTGGATAGCCCCCTGGATACAGTCATCGCCGTCACCCTCCCCGACGAGATGCCCGCCCTGCTGCGCTACGCCCTGAAACTGCCGATCCCGAAGATCAAGGCTATGAAGGACAAGCTCACCGGCCCGGCGCCCTCCGCCGTCTCCTGGAAGAGCTTCATGCGCACGGGCGGAAATGGCGAGAAGTGGCTGCGTGGGGGCGTCAATAATAAGAAGACCGACCCCACCGACCCCGCGCTGATCCTCTATACCTCCGGCACCACCGGCAAGCCCAAGGGCGCCGTGCTGACTCACCGCAACCTCATAGCGAACCTGCGGCAGGGCCAAGCCTGGGTGAAGGGCCTGGGCACCGGACCGAAGCCGGAGGTCATGCTGGCCGCGCTGCCGATCTTCCACGCCTACGGCCTGACCATGAACATCACGCTCGCGCCGATGATCGGCGGCGAAATCCAGCTGCTCCCCGCGCCCGAAATGCCGCTGGTCATGCGTGTGATGAAGAAGAACATGCCCTCCTGGATGCCCGGCGTGCCCGCGCTGTACCAGAACATCATGAAGGAGGCCGAGAAGCGCGGCATGTCGCTATCCGGCATCCGCAACTCCTTCAGCGGTGCCAGCGCACTGCCCGCAGAGACCGTCCGCGAGTGGGAAAGCTCCACCGGCGGCAACATCGTGGAAGGCTACGGCCTGACCGAAACCTCGCCGATCATCGCAGGTAACCCCATGGGCAAGGGTCGCGAGGGCTACATCGGCGTGCCTTTCCCCTCCACCGAAATCCGTATCGCCAACCCAGACAACCCCGCCGAAACCATGCCCGACGGGGAGGCCGGCGAGCTGGTCGTCCGCGGCCCACAGGTGTTCAAGGGCTACCTCAACCGCCCGGACGCCACCGCCGAGGCCTTCCACGAGGACTGGTTCCGCACCGGCGACATGGCCGTCATGGAATCCGACGGATACCTGAAGATCGTCTCCCGCATCAAGGAAATGATCATCACCGGCGGCTTCAACGTCTACCCCGCCGAGGTCGAAGAAGTCCTGTGCGAACACCCCTCCATCGAGCAGGCTTCCGTCGTTGGCGTGCAGCGCAAGGATGGGTCCGAAACCGTCGCTGCGGCTGTGGTTCTGGCGAATGGCGCTGTTATTGACGCCGACGACTTCCGCGACTTCGCCAAGAAACGACTGACCGCATACAAGGTGCCGAAGGTTTTCCATGCTTTCCAGGAGCTGCCCGCCGACCAGCTGGGCAAGGTGCGCCGCCGGGAAGTGCAGGAGCTAGTGGCGGAGAAGGAGCAGGCCTAAACCATGCCACTGAGCAGGAACGATACCGTCGCAGCAGTGATCGTCACGCACAATCGCGTGGAGTTGCTGGAGGCCTCGCTGCGCCAGGTTGCAAACCAGGAAGGCGCGGAGGTCGCACACGTGGTGGTTGTGGATAACGGCAACGACCCGGCGGTGCGTTCGCTAGTGGAAGCGGTGTGCGGGTCGCGGGCGCACTACGTGGGGTCCGCGACGAACCTGGGCGGAGCGGGTGGTTTTGCACTGGGATTCCTGACGGCGCTGTCCCTGGGTGCCGACGCGATCTGGTGCGCCGACGACGACGGGCGGCCAGCCGACGAGCACGTGCTGGCCACCCTGCAGGAAGTTGCCGAGCGCGAGGGGCTGGAGGAAATCAGCCCGGTCGTGTGCAACATCGAAGATCCGGAGCGGCTGGCCTTTCCGCTGCGCCAGGGGTTGGTGTGGCGGCGGACACTATCCGAGCTGGAGGGGTCTTTCCTTCCGGGGATCGCCAGCCTGTTTAACGGCGCGCTGATCAGTGCACGGGCGATGGAGATAATTGGCGTTCCCGACTATCGACTGTTCATCCGTGGCGACGAAGTGGAATACCACCGCCGCCTAGTCCGCAGCGGCCTTCCCTTTGGAACGTGCCTGACCTGCGCTTACCTGCACCCCGACGGATCGGACGAGTTCAAGCCGATCCTCGGCGGGAAGATGCACACGCAGTACCCGGACAACGAATTCAAGCGCTACTTCACGTACCGCAACCGCGGGTACATCATGAGCCAGCCGGGCATGCGCAAACTACTGCCGCAGGAGTACGCCCGCTTCGGCTGGTTCTTCCTAGTGCAGAAGAAGGACCCGAAAGGGTTCGCCGAGTGGCTGCGACTGCACGCACTCGGCCGGCGCGAGCAGTTCCGCCGACCGGGACGGTAGCGGGCGGCGCACCCCCGGAGCACGAGTGCGCCCGCCGCCCGCCGCCCGCCGGCCGAAGTTCTAAGCAACTTTTTAAGCGCACACACCGACTTCCATTTTCCTTTTATCCCGGCGACGGGCGTAGTCTAAAGAGACTGTCGCGGTGCCAATGCACAATGTCATTGCACAATGCCAATGCAAAATGGCATTGCAAAATCCAGCAAACCAAAGCAAACCCCCGGCACCGCCATGCACCACCTAGCCGAGGATAAAGTTAGCCGAAGTGACCGTGTCCGAAACCCAAACGACCCCTAGCGCTGAGCCCACCGGCCCCGCTGACGACGTAGGCGTCAATAAGAAAAACGCCGAAGGCGCCGCTCCTTCCCGAGCCCGCCGTCACCGCCACGTCGCGCGGCAGTTCATCCAATTTGGGCTGGTCGGCGCGTCGGGATTCGTGGTGAACCAGGCGATTTTCGTGCTGTCGAAGAAGCTCGCGGAGTCTGGCTGGGATATTCATGTGCAGGATGCGTTCCTGAACCTCCTCGGCAGCCAATACCATTTCCGCTGGTACCACGTGTTTTCCGTGATCGCGTTCCTGCTGGCGAACATCTGGAACTTCTGCCTGAACCGCTACTGGACTTTCCGCCACGAGCCGAAACGCGCCTGGTGGAAGCAGCTGCCGCAGTTCATGGCCGTGGGAGTGTTCGGGCTGCTGATCACGCTGGTGGTCTCGACGGCGTTGGTGAATCCGGAGTCGCCGATCGCGCTGCCGCACGACATTTTCGATAACTCGACGGGGCTGCGCACGCGCGCGTACTGGGGCAACTTCATCGGCGTGATCCTGGCGGTGCCGGCGAACTTCCTGTTCAACAAGCTGTGGACGTTCCGCTCTGCCCCGCGCGAGCCGAACCGGGTGGTGCGCGTAGTCGAGCCGCGAAGTGGCGGTGCGGATGCGGGCGGTGCGGATGACTAGCCCTCCTTCTAATGACGCCCCCTCGCCGCAACAGGCCGGCGGTACCAGCCGGGCCGGGCAGGCCGGTGGCGCTGGCGCGGGCTCTGGCGCGGCCGGGCAGGTAGCGCACACCAGCCGGGCGCAGCAAATGCTCCAGTCACAGCTGGTGAAGTTTGTGCTGGTCGGAGGCTTCAGCGCCATCGTCGACTTCGGCTCGACGGCGCTGTTCACCTTCGCGTTAGGCTTGAGCGATGGCGTGGCGAAGGCACTGGGATTCGTGCTGGGAACCCTGACGGCGTATTTCATCAACCGTCGGTGGACTTTCCAGGCGGAGCCGAGTGGGCGTCGATTTGCAATAACCATGGCGACCTACGGCCTGACCTTTGCGGTGCAGTGGGGGCTGTACAAGGTGTCGATCCCGTGGCTGGAAGGCTTCGACCTGAATGCGTTCTGGGTGCGTGCGATCAGTTTTGTGATTGCGCAGGGCACGGCGACGGTGCTGAACTTCCTGATCCAGAAGTTCCTGATTTTCAAGCGCTAGCTGGGCTTCGCCTCTGCCTCTGCCCCGCCGGCACTGGCTTCGCCTCTCCCTCTGCCCCTCCGGCTCTGGCCTCGCCCCTCCCTCTGCCCCGCTGGCTCTGGCTTCGCCTCTCCAGTCACTCCGAGCTCTCCAATCACTCCAGCCCCTTTCATGTCTTGATATGAGGCAATATGAGGCAACGTGAGGCAAGCTCAGCCACTCCCAGATGCTTAAATGTCGGAAATGTTGCATTTTGTTATTGACCTCCATTTCCAACTTTGTAAACCTGCAGTTCAGAGCGTTTTCCCAGTCTTCCTCAAACTACACCCAGGAACGTTTTGCAACTTTTCCGACATTTAACAACTGGGACTGCAACTTTTCCGACAGTTAAGACCCTAAGCAGCTCCGCCGAGGTTCGGATGTCGCTAGAACGGGAATCCTGCGCTATTTGAGGTCCTCCAGGGGCTCCGCCGAGGTGCGGATGTCGCTAGAACAGGAATCTGTTAATGAAAGTGATTTGCAAATCTTCAAAAGCGCAGGTCAGAGAGTTGCGGAATTCTGCAAGGAGTTGCGGGCGCCGACAGATTCCCGTTCTAACGACATTGCGACCCGCCGAGCGCCCTGTTGGGCCTGTTTTGGCCGACAGATTCCCGTTCTAACGACATTTCAGCCCACCGGGAGGGGCATCTAGGCCGGGTCGGCGGGCAGCGAAAGCCGGGCTACAGCTGCAGGATGAAGCGGTACATCTCCAGCCGCTCCAGCACCGAGCACTGCGGAACCAACGGAACCGCCTGGTCATCGGGCTGACGCTCCCATTTGCAAGCCCCCACCTGCGCCAAGATGCGCCCGGTCCGCCGCGACAGCCATTTGATTTCGCTGGCGCTGAGGGCGTCCGTACCAAGGGCAGTTTCAGTCGGCGGCAGCTTCGCGTCCGCGCGCGTGTAACCGAGTGCCGACATGAAGGCCTCGCTGACCTCGTCGGTTTCCGCATCAACCAGGGTCGACAGGGCGATGATCCGCGCCCACGCGGCGGCGCGTCCGATTTTGCTTTTCTCGATCGGCGCGTCGGCCAGCAGCTCGGCGGCGTGCTCGGAGACGTTGGCGGGCCGCTCCAGATCCAGCGCCTGCAGCAGCGGAATGAACTCGTACATAGCCCCGTCGCGCAGCAGTTCGCGCAGCTCAGGATCAACTTCGGCAAGAACCTGCTCGACGGTATCCTCGCCAGCCAGCGCCACATTCACCTCGGTGATGTCGACCATCGCCGGGATTCCGGCAGGGTGCAGGTGCGCGGCGAGCTCGTCTTCCTGATTTTTATCGACGCCACCCGCCTCCGCCGCATCACCATCAGTATCGCTGAGGAAGTCGGCGGCCAGGAGGACTGCTTCGGCGTTGGTATCGCCGGGCGTGTCAGCGGTGGAGCCGAAGAGGGAGTTGGAGGATCCGAAAGGAGTATCGGCCGAGACGGCGAAGGGGGAGTCGTAGGCGGGGTCGAGCTCCTCGTGGCGGGTGGTGGTGTCGGTGACGGTGATGCTGAAGTCGTAGCCTTCGACCTTCAGCACGCCGATGGTTCCGCGGCGGAAGATATCGCTGAGAGCAGTGCCGATGGAGTTGGCTCCCTTGGCGTAGACGCGAACGCGGCCGGCGGTGCGGGCGCGGAAGCTCCAGGTTGGGGCGCCGGGTGTGCCAGCGCCAGCAAAGCCGGCGGCGGCAGGCTCGCCGTTGTCGGCGGCCTGATCTTCCAGCGCGCCCCGATCTTCCCGCGCGACGTAGCGCGTGGGGTGCGCCTCGGGCACCCGGTTGACGGCCTCTGGCCAGCGGAAACTCGTGAGGATTGCGTCGGCGAAATCGGCCACGCTCATGGCGCCGGAGACGCTGAGCAGGCGCGAGTACCTCCCCACGCTGGGGTAGTGGTGCTCCACTGCCACGGTGAATGCTGTGGTTTGTGCCCTGAATTCCCTGTTCATCCCCATCCCCCGTGTGGACATGACCCCCAGGGTTTCCTGTGTCCAACCGGCTCTGCTGCCCTCCGCCCGCGCAGCACCAGAACCGCCAGCGGATTCATACCCGCCGACGGCTCTGATGAGAGGTGTGGGTTTCATGGGTTTAAGCGTAACCGCGCCCGGCTAACCTCGCTTGGTGAGCACCACCGGCAGCGGTCGGGCATTCGAAAACTCGCTGTTCACGGCACCAATTCTGCGAACCCGGAGCTTGTCGAACGCATTGTACTGGGAGATCCAGCCTCGGAGGGCGGCAGCTTCTTTCAGTGCGCTCGCCACGGCCGCGCGCTCTGCGTAGTCTGCGTCGCCCGCGCCCGCACCGTCAGCACCCTCGCCGTCCGCGCCCGCATCGTCGGCACCGTCGCCCGCGGAAGCACCGGCGGCCGCAATCCCCGCCTCGGCCTCGCGGAACTCCGCCAGCAGGCGGAAGCTCCCCCACGCTGGCTGCTTCTTATCCGGGAACTCCGAGCTGAAGTGCTGCTTTGCGGAGGCGAGGGCGTCCTCAAGACCAGCCTCCGTGGCGGCCACATCAATCAGCGCGACCTCCCGCGGCAACAGCTCGGCCGCCGCCGCGTCCCCCACGAACAGCACCGGATAGCGCAACAGGGCCGCGAGCATGGCCGCCCGGTCGTCGGTGCCCTCAATCCAGTCGGCGTTGGCGGCGAAGCCGTGGATGCCTGCGCCGTCGATCAGCCAGGCTCCGGAAAAGTCGCCGAGCTGCACGTCAGGGTCGGTTTCCACCTGCCAGATGGCGAAGGTGGGGTCGTCCGCAGGGCCAGCGGCGGGGCCAGCCGCGGAGCCAGCGGCGGCAACGACCATGATCGGGTCGTAGCGGACGGATGCGGACTCCCCAGCGGCGGTGCTCTCAGGTGCAGTTGTGCTCATCGCTTTCGGAGGTTACCACCAACTATGATCATCCCCATGGCTGTTTTTGATAGGTTCCCCGCCGCCGCGAAACTCTTCAAGCGCTCCAAGCCCTCCCCCGCCGAGCAGGAACACAGGAGTGCGCCGGTGCGAATTGGTGGCGTCGGTAAAGAAAGCAGTTACGAGGCTTCCACCCGCACGAACCTGCCGCTCAACGAGTACATGACCCGCCTCATGGCCCAGGAACTCCCCATCCTCGACAGCACTAGCCGCCAGCGCGTGCGCGACATCCTGCGCGACTACGACGGCCCGACCATCACCGAACCCGAGGAACTGCCGGAGGAAATCCGCCAGATCATGGAGCTCTACTAGCCCTCCGCTTGCCCTTTTTTTAGTGACGCCACCCACACCGCAACTGCGAAAACGCTGGCAACTTGAGCCCCACGCGGCGCCGCACCCAGGGGTTGTCGCGCCCGGGCGCTAGGGTAGAGAACATGGAATTGCACACCAGCACTCGTACCCTCACCGGGTGGGGCCGCACCGCCCCCACGACCGCCGAAGTTCTGTCTACGCAGGATGTCGACCAGATTGCCGCCGCCGTTGCGCGCGTGGCCGACGATAACGCGGATAAGCCCAGCCACCTGCAGCGTGGCGTAATTGCCCGCGGCATGGGTCGCAGCTACGGCGACCCGGCCATGAACGCCGGCGGGCTCGTCATTGACATGCAGCAGCTGAACACGATCCACAGCATCGACCCCGATACCGCCCTCGTGGACGTGGACGCGGGCGTGACGTTGGATCAGTTAATGAAGGCCGCTCTGCCCTACGGCCTGTGGGTGCCGGTGCTGCCCGGTACGCGCCAGGTGACCATCGGTGGCGCTATCGGCCCGGATATCCACGGCAAGAACCACCACTCCGCGGGTTCCTTCGGCGACCACGTCCGCTCTATGGAGCTGCTGGTGGCCGACGGGCGCGTGCTGCACTTGACCCCGGAGGGCTCCACGGACGACCCGGACGGCGAGCTGTTCTGGGCCACCGTCGGTGGCATGGGCCTAACCGGCATCATCCTGCGCGCGACTATTGAGATGACGAAGACGGAGACCGCGTACTTCATCGCCGATGGAGACATGACGCACTCCTTGGACGAGACCATCGCCTTCCACTCCGACGGTTCGGAGCACAACTTCACCTACTCCTCCGCCTGGTTCGACGCGATCAGCCCGGAGCCGAAGCTGGGCCGCGCCGCGATCTCCCGCGGCTCCCTGGCCACCCTGGATCAACTGAAGGAATACGCGCCAAAGCTGGCGAAGGATCCGCTGAAGTTCAACGCCCCGCAGCTAATGACCGTGCCGGATATCTTCCCGAGCTTCACCATGAACAAGCTGTCCATGGTGGCCATCGGCGAGCTGTGGTGGCTGAAGTCCGGCGAGTACCGCAACCAGGTGCAGAACCTCACGCAGTTCTACCAGCCGCTGGACCTGATCGGCGAGTGGAACCGCGGCTACGGTTCCAAGGGCTTCCTGCAGTACCAGTTCGTCGTGCCGACGGAGGCCGTGGAGCCGTTCAAGGAGATCATCCGCGACATCCAGCGCTCTGGCCACTACTCCGCGCTGAACGTGTTCAAGTTGTTCGGCGAGGGCAACAAGGCTCCGCTGAGCTACCCGATGCCGGGCTGGAACGTCTGCGTGGACTTCCCGATCAAGCCGGGCCTGGGTGCCTTCCTGGATGACCTGGACCGCCGCGTGATGGAGTTCGGCGGCCGCCTGTACCTGGCCAAGGAGTCCCGCACCTCCGCCGAGAGCTTCCACAAGATGTACCCCGGCCTGCCCGGCTGGCTGGCCACCCGCAAGCGCATCGACCCGACGGGGGTTTTCGCCTCCGACATGTCCCGCCGCCTTGAGCTTTAACTGCACAGAGCTTTAACCCGAAAGAGAGTCACAATGATTGATGCCGTTGGCAAACCCCAGTCCATCCTGCTGCTCGGCGGCGCGTCCGACATGGGCCTTGCCGTCGTCGAGGAGTTCCTCTCCCGCGGCCCCGCACGCGTGATCCTGGCCGCCCGTGCAGGCGAGTCTTTGGATGACGCCACCGCACGCATGAACGCCGCCGGTGCCAGCGAGGTCGTACCCGTCTCCTTCGACGCAGTGGACTTCGATTCCCACCCGCAGGTGTTCGAGGAAATCTTCAGCCACGGCGACGTGGACCTGGCCATCGTTGCGTTCGGAATCCTGGGCGATAATGAGAAGCAGTGGACCAACCAGAAGCTGGCCGTGCAGGCCGCACAGGTGAACTTCACTGGCGCTGTCTCCGTCGGCGTACTGCTGGCGGACTACATGAAGAAGCAGGGCCACGGCCAAATCGTGGCGTTCTCCACCGTTGCAGGTGAGATGGTTCGCCGCTCCAACTTCGTCTACGGCTCCACCAAGGCCGGCCTGGATGGTTTCTACCGCATGCTGAACGAGGCCCTGCGTGGCACCGGCGTGCGCGTGCTGACCGTCCGCCCAGGCCAGGTGCGCACCAACATGACCAAGGACCTGGACGATGCCCCGCTGACAGTGGACAAGGAAGACGTGGCCAAGGCCATCGCCAAGGCCGTGGATAACCGCAAGTCCCTGATCTGGGTGCACCCCCTGTTCCGCCCGATCATGCTGATCCTGAAGCACCTGCCGCTGCCGGTCCTTCGCAAGCTGCCTCTCTAAGTTCCACTTAGCTGAGCCCCGGGGCTTGCGCCCCGGCGAACCTAGCCCTCCGGCGGACTCTAGCTCTTCGGTGCGCCCGGGTGCGCGGACTCCCGCGCGTCCAACTTCAGGAACGCCGACAGCACCATCAGCAGCACCGACGCGAACGCCGCAACCAGGAACGCCATGTGGATGCCCTGGCCCACCACCTGCTGCTCCACCAGCGCAGGATCCGTCGCAGCCAGGCCTGCCAGCTCCGCCGCATTACTAGAGGCGTAGCGGGCGGATGCGAAAGTCATCACAGCCACGAAAATCGCCGTTCCGGCGCCACCCGCGACCTGCTGAAGGGTATTCAAAATTGCCTGCGCGTGGGCAGCCAAAGAGTCCGGCACGGCGGCCAGGGCGTTGGACATAAGGGGCGTCATCATCAAAGCAATGCCCAAGTTCAAGATCACCGTAAGAACCATGAGCTGCACAAACGCCGGCCACGTCCCGGATCCGACCCAGGCGAACAGGTGCTCCGTCTGCTCCAGGGCGGCGAAGCCCATCATCGCGATCGTGATCAAAATACTGCCCGGGATGATCAGCATGCGCGTGCCACGGGCATCGTAGGCGCGCCCAATGGCCGGGCCCAGCAGTCCCATGACCAGGCCTCCGGGCAGGGAAACCATGCCGGTCTTCAGCTCCGACAGGCCTGCGACGTTCTGCGCATACAGCGGCATCAGGATGATGAAGCCGAAGAGCATGTAGAAGGAAAACAGTAGCAGCCCCAGCGACAGGTTGTACTCGCGTACCCGCACCGGCTGCAGGTTCAGCAGCGGGGTGGCGTTCGGCTTGTCGCTGCGCTCCAGGGAACGCTGGCGCAGGAAGAAAACCACCAGGATCGCCAGGCCTGCGGCGAGGATAACCAGGCGCTGCACCGGCACGCCGTCGGCCAGCTCCGACAGGCCGGCCAGGCCGTAGACCAGGCCCGCAAAGCCGAAGGCAGAGAGGAACACCGACAGAATGTCCAGGGACGGGCGGGTCGGCTCCTCGAAGTTCTTCACCAGGAACAGGCCCGCGACCAGGGCAATCAGCACCAGCGGAGCGACGAGGATGAAGATCCAGCGCCAGCCCAAGGCCTCCAGCGCCACCCCGGAGAACGTCGGGCCCAGCGCCGGAGCCACCGCGATAACCACCGACACCAGGCCGAACACCGCACCGCGGCGGCTGATTGGCACCAGGCGGATGATGGTGGTCATCAACATCGGGATCACCAGCGCCGTGCCGCTGGCCTGCACCACGCGCGCGAGCAGCAGGATCGGGAACGTCGGCGCTGCCGCAGCCAGGATCGTGCCGACAAGGAACGTCGTCAGCGCCGCAATGTAGATCGACCGCAGCCGGAAGCGCTGCATGATGTAGCCGGTCATCGGAATGACCACGGCCATCGTGAGCATGAACGCTGTGGTCAGCCATTGCGCTGCATCGGCGGTGACGCCAAATTCTCCCATCAAAACGGGCAGCGCAACCGCCAGCGTGGTCTCGTTGAGAATCACCACGAAGGCGGCGGCGACGAGCACGCCGATCAGGAGTTTTGCACCGGGCGTTGGCTCGCCGGGAGGGACGGAGTGCTCCGCGCGGTCGGAGTCGGGCCTAGCGCTCAATTTCGCCCTGAGCCTCGCCAGTGCCTTCGCCGCTACCCTCGCCCCGCTCGAGCGCGTTCGCACCGTTCTCGGCATTCAGCTGGGCGCGGATTTCCTCCAGGCGGGAGGTGGCGCGCATGTCATTTCCAGCCGATTCGATTTCCACCATGCGACCCTGCACGGAGTTCTCGACCAGCTCCTGGCTGCCGAGCGCCCGGGCGTAGCGCTGCTCGATCTTCTCGCGCACGCTGTCGAGGGTCGGTACGTCATCGTTCTGCACCAGGCCATCCATCTGCTGCATGGAGTTCGCGGTGGCCTCCTGCATCTTCGCCTGGTCAACCTGGGTGCGCAACTGGTTGATCTGCGCCATCTGATCCTCCAGGCGGGCGGCAGACTGCTGCTGTTGCTGCTGCGCCTGGCGGGCTGCTTCTTCCGCGCCGGCGTACAGCTGCTTGGTTTCCTCCAGCTGCTGTTCGACGGAGACCAGCTGCGATGCGAAGAGCTCTGCAGTCTGGTTCAGCTCGTTGGCCTTGGTCTGGTCGCCGTCAGCCGCGGCCTTGTCGGCCTGCTGGATGGCGGTGCGGGCATTGTTGGAGAGCTTGTCTGCGTCCTGCTGCAGGCGGTTCAGCTTCATCTCCAGCTGGTTGCGGTTGCCGATCACGCGCGCTGCACTTTCGGAAATCTGCTGGTGCTGCTTGCGGGCCGCTTCCGTGGCCTGCTGGATCTGCACATGGGGATCCGCGTTCTCCTCGATTTTCGTATCGAGGGACTGCATGAGGTATTTCCAGCCCTTAGAAAATGGATTCGCCATGGGAAAACTCCTGTGTCGGTGTGTAGTCGGTACTTAGTCGGGATGTAGTGGTTTGTTTAAGTTAACTGCATTCCAGCGTACTGACTTTCCGCGTGGCGCACGGGGCGAAAGCAAGAGCGGGGTGACAACCCGCCACTAGAGCGGGTACAGGTGAACCACCGGGGCATTCATGTCCCGCCCGGTCAGGTGCAACAGGTCCAACTTCACTTGCTTCAGGGAGACGACCTCCATCACCGGGTCCGGGATCGGCGCCTCGCTAGGAACCAAGCCCAGCTGGTGTAACACATCCCCCGCGCCAGCGGAGATATCGACCTTCACCGGTACCGTGGAAATCTCAGCCAGCGCGGGCACGGCCTCCAGGGACGTAGCCTCCACCACGACGGGGCCGTCGATCACGTAGGTCTCCACATCCGAGCCGGTCTGCATCAGTCCGTCACCCCACTGGCCGGGCAGCTTGATCTGCAGGTTCTTGATCTCCAGTCGGTCGCCGGTGATGCGCAGCAGGTCGCGGCGGCCCTGCTCCGTGCCCACGGAATCCACGCCGACACGCACGTTCCCCTTGAAGGTCACGTTATCTGCGGTGACCTGGCCTACGTCGCCCACGCGCGCGGGCTGCGCCACACTGTACGGGGCATTCGCATTCAGGATGCCCAAGCCGGTCGCAATCCCCACTGCCACCAGCAGGGCTGCAACCGTCGCGGAGTACCCGCCGCCGGAGCCCCCGTCCTCGTCCTCGCCCCGGGCCTTCTTCGGCTTACGCTCCCCAGGCTCCCAGGCCAGGGCAAACGCCCCGCCGAAAATACCCAGCAGCGAGCCCAACAAGAACCCGCCGATATTGGAGGCCGGCAGCGCCACCAGCGATGCCAAAATGGCGAAAACCCCCAGGTAGGGCGCCGTGGCAGGCTTCAGCCAAATACCCAGTGCAAACATGATCTGCGCTGCGCCCAGGAATAGCGTGGAAACTCCCGACAGCGTGGAGATCATCACCAGTAGGTCAGAGATCCGCAACGTCAGATACGCGGGCGTCATTATGACAACACCCGAAAGCAGCACCAACAGTCCCGGCACAAACGGTCGGTTGCGGCGCCACTCGGCGAAGCGCGCTAACCGCCCTTTAGCAGGCATTCTCGGTTCCTCGGCGCACGCTCGCCTCCACACCGGAAACGTTCAGCTGCTTTGCACCAACCGACGTGGCAATGATCTTATCCGCCACAACCTGCACGTCCTTCGAGTGCAGACCCCAAGCGTCGTCCGGTGCTTCGGGGTTGACCTGGCTGGCGTCAATACCAAGGTTGGGGTCGGCCATCCGCAGGCTGCCCTTGATGTCGGTGGAGCCTACGATCAGGTCGTCCGCATCAACGCTGTTCTGTCCGTTGGCGCGCAGCGAAAGGGTGGCCTCGCCGACGGCGGGAAGGTTCGGCACAGTGGTGGAAAGGCACAGGTCAGAGGCCTTCGCCTCCTTTATCTTCACGCGCGCGACGGGCAGGTGGTCGTCACCTTTCGTGTCGTTATCCATGAACAGGGAGAAATCCTGCCCGGACAGGCCGCCGATAGTCACGGTGAAGAAGGATCCGGAAAGCGCCAAGTTCGCGGAAATACCACCCTTCGCCACGGCCATTCCGGTGCCGGCAAAGCCGACCAGCCCGGCGGTAAGCGCAACTGCGGCCTTCCTGCCGTTGATCCGTCCCATTCTTCGTGCCTCCTGTTGTAATGCCCTTATGCATTATCCCCGCGGTGGCACCGTTGCGCGAATTGCGGTTCTTTTTGGTGACGCCCTCTAGGCCGCGCCCGCCCGCGCCTCAGCGCGCGCGCTTACTACTGCTCGGCCTGCTGAGCCTCAAGCTGCTTGCGGACCTCGTCCATGTCCAGCTTCTGTGCCTGATCCATCAGGTCGTTCAACGCCTTCGCAGACAGCAACCCAGACTCCCTGGCCAGCAACACACCGTCGCGGAACATCATCACAGTCGGGATCGACTGGATCTGCAGCGCAGCGGACAACTCCTGCTGAGCCTCAGTGTCCACCTTGCCGAACACCGCATCCGGGTGCTCCTCGGAGACCTTCTCGAAGATGGGTGCGAAGCGCTGGCACGGGCCACACCACTCCGCCCAGAAGTCCAGAACAACGATGCCGTCGCCCTGCACGGTTTCCTGGAAGTTCTCACCGGTGATTTCTACGGTCGCCATTTCTTTCCCTTCGGTTGGTTGTCGTTGGGCGTGCATGTTTTTCCAACATTACGCAACGCACGCTTTATTCCCCGTTTAGAGTTCTTTTTATGTCTATTTATGACGCCAACGTGAATCCATCCGGCACTTTCAAAATGTACAAGAAGCTTGCGCAGAAGCCATTCGGCAATGGCCTGTTCTCGCTGGTAGCCAGCGCAAAGGCACCGTACTTCCTTACCGTGCAGCCGCGCCTGCAGGAGTTGCGCCCCGGCTACTGCAAGGTTCGGTCGAAGAAGTGGTGGCTGCTGAACAACCACATTGGAACCTTCCACGCCATTGCGGCCTGCAACGTCGCGGAGTTTGCGATGGGGATGCTGGCTGAGGCGTCCATACCAAACACGCACCGCTGGCTACCGCAAGGAATGCGCACGCAGTACCTGAAGAAGACGAAGGGCAGCCTGACGGCCACCGCGACGGCGGAGCTGCCGGACTTCGAGAAGATCACGAAGGAATCCGGCGGGCAGACCGTGCCGGTGAAGATTCACTTCGCGGATGACGAGGGCAAGGAATCCACTTACGTGGAGATCGACATCTGGGTGACGGCGAAAAAGTAGCGGGTCAAGTACCCGCCAAGACCGCGCCAGCTAAGCGCCCGCCAGTGCCGCGCCGCCCCAGACCGCGGGCAGGAATACCGCGCAGCAGGCCAGCAGCATCGCCGCCACGCCGACGATCCGGCGGCCCGGTTGGGGTTGGGTGAACACCTCCACCATGGCCGTGGAGAACGTGGTGAAACCTCCGGCTACGCCTACTCCTATCAGCGGAAATAGAATGCCCAGGGCGCTGGCCGCTCCCCCGGAAGGTTGCAAGGCTTCGGGTTGTTGCAGAGCCCCGGGGTGCTGCAAAACAAAGCCAAGGACCACTCCCAGCGCGATGGTGCCTAAAAGGTTGATGACCGCCAGGCTCCACAGCGGCGCCCACCCGCGCCGGGATTTCAGATACGTATCCAGCTGGTAGCGCGCAGCGGCGCCAGCTCCGCCGCCGATTGCGACAGCCACCAACTCCACGAGTGTTGCCCCGGAGCTCATCGGTCTCCCCCTCCCCGAGCCTCGCGGACTATGTCAGCGCCGTCTGTGGGAGCTTTGCCGACCGCCGCGCGCCGCATGCTCCCCAGCGTGTTCAGGTCGCGCCCCAGCCGCAGGCCAGCGGCGGCCGCGAACAGGCCAAGCGCCAGCGTGCACACCCCGTAAGCTGCACCGATGAGGACGGGTGCGGTGGAGGAGGTGGCGTCATGAATAAAGAGCGCCCGAGCCACATCGGCACCGACCACGGCCGCGGCGAGCGAGCTGAACGACGTGAATCCGCCAAGCACGCCCGTGCCCCAGAAGGCCCGACGGGGGTCGGCGGCGCGTGGGATAAGGCCGACAAGTAACGCCAGGATGAGGGCTCCGAGGACGTTGACCAGCAATAATGCAGCGTCCCCGAGGGTGACGAAGCCGAAGGCTTTTAGCTGCGTGGCCGCGCCGGGGACGCGCGTTGGGTCGCCGAGGGCGGGGAGCCAGATGGTAAGCGCCCAACGAAGAATCGCCCCCAGCGCGCCGCCGAGGAAGACCAGGGCGACGGGCGGGAGGCGTTTCATGGGGGCTATGTTACCCAGCCCGGTGAGTGAGGTGAGTTAGGCCTGCTTGATGGCGACGAAGCCGATCTCGGAGTGCGCTGCGTCGATCTGGAAGTTGCCGTCGTAGTTGATGCGTCAACTAAGTTGACTGATGTGCGATACTGGAGCACATGACACGAGCAAACACTTCTCTCCCGCCAAGCGAGCAGGCGAATGCGGCACCTCAGTGGTTGAACAGCCGCGAACAGCAGGTGTGGCGAGCGTGGCTCAACACCCACATCCAGATCAATGCCGAACTGGCACAGCAGCTATCGGCGGACACGTCCCTTTCTTTGTCGGACTACGAAGTTCTGGTGCACCTTTCGGAATCGCCGGACAACCAGCAGCGAATCGTCGCCCTGGCGAACACGATGCAGTGGAGCCGTTCCCGCTTATCGCACCAGATCACGCGCATGGCTAAGCGCGGCCTGGTGCGGCGCGAGACATGTGACGCCGACGGCCGCGGGGCCTTCGTTGTCCTCGAAGCCGCAGGCCTCGAGGCGATTACTAATGCTGCTCCCGGGCACGTGAAGAAGGTCCGGGAGCTGATCTTCGACCACCTCAGCGACGCCGAGGTGGAGAAGTTGCTCGCGCTTCTTTCGAAGCTGGACGCGCAGTTCTAGCTCCGCGCGAACGCGCAGAGCTGGGCGCTGGGGCTGGACTGCTGGGGGCAGCTACCTAGGGCATCGGGCTGATGTCGCGCGCCATGTCAGAGAACTTGGAGAACTGCAGCTGGTTCGCCACCGTCACGGTGCCGATCGGGCCACCACGGTGCTTCGCCAGGATGATGTCGGCCTCGCCGGCACGCTCGTGATCCGGGTTCTGAGAATCCGGGCGGTTGATCAGCATGACCATGTCGGCATCCTGCTCCAGCGAACCAGATTCGCGCAGGTCAGAGACACGCGGCAGCGCGTCGTCACCACGGGACTCCACGCCACGGTTCAGCTGCGAAATTGCGATCACCGGGACGTTGACCTCCTTGGCCAGAAGCTTCAACTGGCGGGAGAATTCCGAAACCTCTTGCTGGCGCGATTCCACGCGCTTACCGGAAGACATCAGCTGCAGGTAGTCCACCACGATCAACTGCAGATCCACCTGCTGCTTCAGGCGGCGCGCCTTCGAGCGGATCTCCATCATCGTCAGGTTCGGCGAATCGTCGATATAGATCGGCGCATCCTCGATCTCGCCGATACGCACGGTCAGCCGGTCCCAGTCGTCATCGGTCAACTTGCCGCCGCGCATAGAAGCCAGGCGCACCTCCGCCTCCGCGGAGAAGATGCGCATCATCACCTCCGACTTGCTCATTTCCAAGCTGAACAGCGCCGACGCTTTTCCATGTTGGATCGACGCCGAACGCATGAAATCGAGAGCCAACGTCGACTTACCTACACCGGGTCGCGCGGCCACAATCACCATCTGTCCGCCGCGCAGGCCGTTCGTCAGATCATCCAGGTCGGCGAAGCCCGTGGGGATGCCCATCTCCACGCCATCCTGGCTCTCCAACTGCTCGATCTCCCCCACCGTGGAGGCAACCAGTTCCGCGAAGACCTCGTAGTCCTCCTTCGCGGCATCGTTGGTGATGGCGAACATCTCCTGCTGCGCGCGGTCGACCACGCTGTCGACTTCCGCACCCTCCGTGCCCGCGTATCCCAGCTGTACGATCGTCGTGCCCGCCTGCACCAGGCGCCGCAACGTGGCCTTCTCGCGCACAATCTCGGTGTAGTAGCCAACGTTTGCCGAGGTCGGAGTCTTCGAATAGACGCTGTGAATGTAGTTCGCGCCACCAACGAAGCCCAGCACGCCGTCCCTGTCCAAGCGCCCGCTGACGATCACCGGGTCTACTTCCTTACCCTCGCCGTAGAGCTGAAGTATGGCGTCAAAAATAGTCTTGTGCTTCGGCACATAGAAATCGTCGCCGACCAGGACCTCCACGACATCCGCGATCGCGTCCTTGTTCAGCATCATGGCGCCGAGCACGCCCTGCTCGGCCTCGGCGTTCTGCGGCATCTCGCGCACGATTTGCTGGTTGCCCGCGCCACCGCCGCCTCGCCGGCTGCCACCCCGGAAGTTGCCGCCCTGGAAGTTTCCACCCCGTCGGCTGCCGTCGTTGAAGTTGCCGCCCTGGAAGCTTCCCGCACCCGCCCCGGAAGCTCCGCCAGCTCCGCCGTCGAAGGCGCCGGGGTCGCCGAAATCATCGAAAGGCTCGTCGGGCAACGGGGCGCCGTCGTCGAAGTTCATGCCTGCGTTCTTCTGGCTCATGCTGTCCACTTTAGTGGTACGGCCAGACAACCCCCTAAGCATGTTTTCCGCGCCTTCCATGCGAGCTTTTCTGGCGCGTGCTGGGCGTGAGTTGGAGACGCGTTGGGCGTGAGTTGAGCGTTATTTTGCACGGAAGCAAATCGAGTTATCCACAGGCTCTGTGGATTATTCTGTGGAGGCTCTGTGCATAACTCACAACGCCCCAGGATGACTTGTGGATAAGTTGTGGATAGTCGACGCCCTCACCTGCGCCTTTTCGCATTCCCCCAGGTCAGGAGCGTGTGACTAGTGTGAAAAGTGCTTTTTACATCGGTGGATAACTTGGGGATAAACAAACGTGCAGGCCAGGCGATTAGGCTCCTGTAAAGTCCCAGGTCGCCCGATCTTGGAAAAATATTCACACAAAATTCACCTTTCACCCCAAGAGTCACGCTGCTTATGCACAAGCCTCGGCGCACCACCTGCGGCAAGCCGATCCGCGCCCCTACAACGCTGCCCACAACACCGCCACAGTTTTCTATATAGAAGCAAAATATTGGTTTCCCCACGGCACCCTCCCGGGGTGAAGTAGCCTGTCCCCCATGAACGCCACACCCGACACCTCAACTGCACCGACCAACGCCACCTCTCCCCTGCCTCAGCTTGCAGACGCCACCGCCGAGCGCCCTCTCGACATCCTCATCGTCGGTGCCGGCCTCTCCGGCATCGACCTCGCGCACCACGTCGCCAAGAACTTCCCCGACTGGAACTGGGCGGCCGTCGACTCCAACTACGACCTCGGCGGCACCTGGGCCACCTTCCAATATCCCGGCATCCGCTCGGACTCCGACATGGCCACCTTCTCCCTCCCCTTCAAAAAGTGGCCACACAAGGGCACCCTCGGCTCCGGCAAGCAGATCCGCGACTACTGCCACGAAGCAGCCGAAGAAATCGGCATGCTCGAGCGCCTGCAACTGTCAACCTGGGTGCAGGCCGTGAACTTCCACACCGACCAGGGCCTGTGGGAGGTCACCATGCGCCTTGGCCGCCCCGGCCACGCAAACTCGGAGGGCACCGACGGAGCCTCCGCCCCCGCCAGCCTCGAGCAGCCAACCCTCACCACGTGGACCCGCCGCCTCCACTTCGCCACCGGGTACTACCGCCATTCTGAAGGGTTCACGGCGGACATTGAGGGCGTCAATACCTTCGAAGGCACCGCCCTGCACCCACAGCAATGGCCCCGCGACCTCGACGTGCGCGGCAAGAAGGTCACGGTGATCGGCTCGGGCGCGACCGCGATCACGCTGGTCCCGGCGCTGCACGAGATGGGCGCGGAGGTCACCATGCTGCAACGCACCCCCACCTACATCGCGCCGCTGCCGGAGACCGACACGATCAGCTCGTTCGTCGGCCTGGCCCTCAGCACCGAGCCCGGCACTTTCGGCCACCGCCTGGCGCGCAGCCTGCATATCGGCCGCGACATGGCGCAGTACCACCTGTGCCAGACGTTCCCGAGCATCGCGAAGCTGGTGTTCCGCGGCTGGAACCGCCTGTACCTGCCCGCCGACGAGGTCCGCCGCAACTTCACGCCCCCCTACGGCCCGTGGGACCAGCGCGTCTGCAAGTCCCCCGGCGGCGATTTCTTCAAGGCTGTGCGCGGCGGGGCGCGGGTCGTCACCGACCACATTTCGCGCGTTGACGCAAGTGGGGTGCAGTTGCGCTCCGGCGGGTACATCGAGTCGGACGTTCTGGTGATCGCCACAGGACTACAGCTTCTTGCTTTTGGTGACGCCCACTTCTCAGTCGATGGCACCCCAGTTCCCACTGATTCTTTGGTGGCTTATCGTGCCATGATGGCTAACCGCCTGCCGAACTTCTCCTACACCATTGGGTATTTGAACCAGTCGTGGACGCTGCGTGCGGACATGACCTCGCGGTACTTGGTGCAGCTGTGGAAGGACATGGATGCCCGCGGCGAGCAGTGGGCTTGCCCGGTCCTGCCCGCCGGCGAGGCCCCTGACCTGCCGTTGTTGGAGATGTCCAGCGGTTATATTCAGCGCAGCGTGGCGACTCTGCCGCGCCAGGGCGCTGGGGATCCGTGGCGGATGGAGCAGGACTACATCAAGGAACGCCGTACCTACACGGGCGCTGACAATAAGCACGACATGGCTTTCGGCGCGGATGCGCTGGAGGCGGCGGCACCGCTGGCAGCTGGCGAGGGCGGCGGCGGTGCCGCTGAGCTGCGGGTTTAGCTGCAGCGCTGGCTTTGCGCTGGCTTTGCGCTGCTTTGCGCCGGTACTTGGGGCGGCTTTGCGCTGGTACTTGGGGCGCCGCGTGTACGCTGAGCTTCGCGGGTTGGCTCGGCACAGAGCCTTCTGTCACTATGGGGAGCGTCCAGGGGCTCGGGCAGAGTGCCCGAGGAGCGCAAATGTCGGAAAAGTTGCAGTTTGTTATTGAAAGTCATTTGCAGATTTGCAAACATGCAGGTCAGAGCCTTTCACGTGGCCTGCGAGACTGACGGAGTTTTTGGTTTTGCAACTTTTCCGACATTTAGCCCTACGAAGTGCAACTTTTCCGACAGCTAACGCCACCTACTGCAACATCCACGACCTTTAGTGCCGCGCACTGCAACTTCCCCAGACTTGGACTGCCGCCTACTGCAGTTTCCTTGACATTTAGCGCCCCTGGCGAGGGCAGCCAGGCAAAGTTTGTGCAGCTCTACTGAGGATCAGCCGGAAGCAATCAGGCAAAGGAAAAGGCCCCACGCACGAATGCGTGGGGCCTCAACCTGCTGTTGTCTAAGTTGAAAAGTTTTCTACTGGTGCGTTCTCGTCGCACGCGCAATTTCGCAGCTCGTTGGCTTGGTAGTAGGGCTCAGCGGCATGTTTGCAGCTCAACGCCACATTGTTGCAGCTCAGCGCCAAAAGCCCACGCGTGTTGTCTAGGCACGCGCCCCGTGGTGTCTAGGCACGGGAACAGGGCTTCGCTGGCAAACAGCTATGCGGGCCGGCAGCCAGCCAACTGAAACCAGCCAAGCAAAGCCAAGCCGGCTCAAACGCCAGCCAAGCAAAGCCAGCTGAAATGTCAGCCAAGCCAGCCGACTGAAAAACCAGCCAACTAGCTGAAAAGCCAACCGAGCGGGGCGAAGTTACGCGGAAACGACCTCGAAGCTCAGGGATGCAACGATGCCGTCGTGCAGCTGAACGTCCACAGAGTAAACGCCGGTTGCCTTAACATCGCCCTTGCGCAGCTTGATGCTGTGCTTGTCCAGGGAACGACCGTTGGCCTTCTTCACTGCGTCAACAATGTTGTCTGCAGTAACAGAGCCGAACATCTTGCCGGATTCTGCAGTGCGGACCGCGATGGTCACGCCGCTCAGGTTCTCCAGCTCTTCCTTAACTTCGCGTGCGTGGTCCAGGTCGCGGATCTGTCGTGCTTCCTGTGCGCGCTTAATTCCTTCGATCTGCTTCTCAGCGCCGCGGGTAGCAACGATTGCGTAGCCGCGCGGAAGCAGGTAGTTACGTCCGTAGCCAGCCTTGACCTCTACGATGTCGCCGGGGACACCGAGCTTGTCAACGTTGGCGGTGAGGATCAGCTTCATGATCCAGCCTTTCGTTGTGCTTTGGTTTGACCAATTATGTTCAAAAAGTTTTAACGCTGACCAGCAGCTTTTAAGCTAACCGATCAGAATGGCGGCTCGTCGTCGCCATCACCAAATCCGGACTGTGGGGCAGAGTTCCACGGGTCATCATCCATGGCAGCATTGTGGCCGCCGAAGCCCTGGTTGTTCTGACCCTGATTACCCTGGCCACCCTGGTTGCCGGCATTACCGCCGAAGCCACCCTGGCCGCCATTACCATTACCCTGGCCACCAGCGTTACCGCCGAAGCCACCGCCCTGGCCACCCTGGCCGCCGAAGCCACCAGCGTTGCCGCCCTGGCCGCCCTGACCGTTGCCGCCCTGGCCACCGCGGAATGCCTTGTTGATATCCGCAGTTGCAAAGCGCAGCGAAGGTCCGACCTCTTCAACTTCAATTTCGAAGACGGTGCGGCGCTCGCCATTGCGATCCTCGTAGGAACGCTGGCGCAGTCGGCCGGTCACGATCACGCGGTCGCCCTTGTTCAGGCTGTTTGCCACGTTCTCGGCAGGTTGGCGCCACACGTTGCAGGTCAGGAACAGCGGCTCACCGTCGACGAACTGACCAGCCTGCTGGTCGTAGCGACGGGGCGTGGAGGCCACGCGGAAGTTCGCCACTGCGGCCCCGTTGGGGGTGTAGCGCAGCTCCGGATCCGCAACGATGTTGCCGACCACGGTGATTTGGGTATCTCCCTGTGCCATGTTTCTTTCCTAACGTTGTGTGGTGACGTGTGGGCGTCAAAAAGAACAGAAGCCCGAAATGGTTACAGTGCTTAGGTTAATGGTTTAAAGGTGCCTGTACAGTCCGATCGGAGCCTGCAGCTTTCGCCTTATATGGCGTGGTGAAAGCTACTGGTCCTTCCGCAGCACCTTGGTGCGCAGAATCTGGTCGTTGATGTTGAGCAGGCGGTCAATTTCCAGCACGGTAGCCGACTCACACTTCAGGTCGAGAACAACGTAGATGCCCTCGTCCTTCTTGTTGATCGGGTACTCAAGGCGACGCTTGCCCCAGACATCAACCTTTTCCACGGAACCGTTTTCCTTGCGGACAATCTCCAAGTACTTGTCCAGCGACGGGGCAACGGTGCGTTCATCCTGGGAAGGGTCGATGATGATCATCATCTCGTATTGACGCACGGACCTCATCACCTCCTATGGTCTTGTGTTTCGGCCATACCCCTTTTGGGCATGGCAGGAGGGTCGTTGCGTCAGCAACGTTTTCAGCCTACAGGTTGCCCCGCGTTTTAAGAAATGCTCCCTGCGCCCGCCCCGCGCAACCCTGCGCCTCTTTACGTCGCGGCGAATACCGCCAGGCTCACCGGCACGATCGTCAGGCACACGATGGCGATGCAGAAAAGCGTCCACACTTGTTTCTTCGATTTGCCGTACATGAAGCTGGCGAAGCTGCCGCCAAAGAAGAGGAACCCCACAAACACGCTGGCCATGGTGATGAGGAGTGTCGTGTTATTCATCGTTGCTCTCTTTCGCTGCCGTTGTTGTGGTTGTCTTCTTTATGACGCCCACTTTTCCGCCCGAGCCATTCCCGTGACGGTGGTGCTTTCCTGTCGGAACGTCTGCAGCCAGCACTCCGGCCAGCGGATCGCGACCGCCATGGGCCTCGCGGATCGGGTCGGCGCTGCGCCCCATGATTTGGCGGATGACTAGCACGGCCATGAATACCAGCAGCGCCAGGCGCACGACGGTCACGGTATCAACCAGCCAGTTCGGGGCCGCCTGGTTGGCTGGCAGGAACTGCCACATGCGCAGGTACCAGTACACGGCTTCCAGCGCTGCCCAGCTGAAGACCAGGCGCCAGCGGGGGAGAGCCAGCACCAGCAGTGGCACCAGCCAGATGGAGTACTGGGGGCTCCACACCTTGTTGGTGATCATGAAAGCCAACGTGGCCAGGAAAGCCACCTGACCCACCCGCGGTGTGCGGGGGGCTGCGATAATGACCAGCCAGGCCAGGCCCAGCAGTGCGACGAGCAGCAAACCACTGGTCAGCAGGTTCAGCGTCTCTGCGCCGTCGACGGACTTGGAGGGGCTTACGCCGTTCCAGGCGTCGTTACCCGTGATGTGGGCGATGACGGCGTAGATCGTGGAGCCTTCCCAGCCGCGCTCGGAATTCAGCCTGAAGAACTCCCCCCAGCCTTCGGGTGCGGCGACCATGATGGGCACGTTAACGATCAGCCAGGTGCCGAGCGTCCCGCCAATCAGCTTGGCAAGCGGACCCCACGCACGCTGGCGCAGGCACAGCAGGATCAGTGCGCCGCCGATGAACGCGGGCCACAGTTTCAGCGCCACGCCCACGCCGACAGCCACGCCCGCCCAGCCGGGGCGCCGATTGGCCCAGAGGCTGAAGATGGCTACCGCCGCGGCGCACGCCAGTAGGTCGAAGTTGGTGAAGGCGTGGACGATGACTAGGGGAGAGGCCGCCATCAGCAGCGTGTCCCATACCCGGTTGCCGGTCAGTTTCGTCATCAACCCGGTGGCGACCAGCCAGAACAGGCCCAGGAAGAAGGCGTTAACGCCGAAGAAGATTGCCACGGGAGTTGCCTCTGGCAAGGGCAGGAAGTCCCACAGCACGCCGACCGGCCGGGCGATAGCCGCAACGATCCACTGGTACAGGCCCGTCAGCACGGGGTATTCCATGTAGTGCACGGAGCCGTCGCTGCCGGTTATGGACGTGAAGTAGGGGAAGTCGAGGTTATCTAGGCCTCGGCCAGAGTAGAGCGAGATTGTGTCTGAGTAGCAAGCGGAGGTGTATTGACGCTTACCGGACCAGTCCACATAAGCCTCACCTGCAGAGGTAAATCCAGTGCGGATGCACTGTGCTTTTTGCAACCAGCCGAAGGCCAGGAAGGTAGCGGCGGTTGCCAGCAGCACGCGGAGGGGAGTCCACCACTTTGCCCGCCCGATGAGGGCGTGCGCCCCCGGTGGACCGCCGATGAAGCGGACGAATCCGCGCGCCATCGGCTCGGTCCGGGAAGGCAGTACGCGCTGCTGAGAACTGGTCTTCTTATGGGTTGAGGATTCCATCGAGCAGGTTCTGTAGATCGTTGTTTGGCGGACGGTTACCACCCTGCGGAGCGGGCTGGCGCGGCGCCGGGGCCGGGGCCGGCGATGGCGGCGAAGCGGGGGAGGCCGGCGCCGGAGATTCCTGTTCCTGCTCCTCTGGCTGGCCGGCGCCAGCTGCACCGCCTGCGTTTCCGCCGCCGGCGTACCCACCGGTGTAGCCGGAGCTGGCGGCTTCGCCGGTATTGAACTGCTCGATCTCCGTGTTCTCCAGCGAGCGATCCATCACGCCCTTCCAGATCTGGGCGGGCAGGCCGGAGCCGTACATAATGCCGCCGTAGCTGTTGTGAATCGGCTTGCCCTCGGCGGTACCAACCCACACTGCGGTGGACAGCTGCGGGGTGGAGCCGATCATCCAGGCATCCTTATTTTCGCCGGTATCGCCCAGCTGCGCCGTACCGGTCTTTGCAGCCGAGGGACGGCCACCGGCCAGCGAGTTGCCGTTGGAATACGCCGCAATGGGCTGCATCGCCTGGATAACGCCGTTGGCAACTTCCTCAGAGACCACGCGGTCGCCGTCGTCGTTGGTGTTATCCAGCAGCACGTCTCCATTGGAGTTCTCCACCTTCTGCACGAAGTGCGGGCGGTGGTAGATGCCACCGTTGGTCAGGGTCGCCAGCGCGGTTGCCATGTCCAGCGGGCTGGACTGGTACATGCCCAGCGTGATGCCATCCGCCGGCTTGCCGTTCTTTTCCTGCAGGGTCTTGCCCACACCCGGCAGCGACTCGGCCACGCCCAGGCGGTGCGCCATGTCAGCCACGTCTTGCGGACCGCCCTTCAGCGCCTGGGTCAGGCGGATGAAGCTGGTGTTCAGCGACTGCTTCAACGCTTCGGCGATGCTGCATGTGCCGCAGCTTGCGCCGCCGTCGTTGTTCACCTGCGCGTCACCGGTCATGACGGGGGAGGAGTCGAACTGGTCGTAGAGGCTACCGCCCTGGTCCAGGTATGCGGCCAGCGTAAAAATCTTGAACGTAGAACCGCTCTGCAGGCCCGCACCGGCGAAGTCGAAACCAACTGGGTCGTCGCCGCCATACCAGGCGCGCACCCCGCCGGTCTTCGGATCCACCGAGGCCACGGCCGTACGCAGTCCCTGCTGCTGGCCTTCCATCTTCTTGTGGATCTCATCCACCGCGTCGGCCTGCATCTTCGGATCGATGGTGGTGGTGATCTTCAAGCCACCCGTGTTCACCTGTTCCTCGGTGATGCCCGCCTGCTCTAGCTCCTCGATAACCTTCGTCTTGATCAAGCCATTCGTACCGACGGCCTGGGTGTTCTCCGCGGTCTCCGCAGGGTCCTTCACCTTCGGGTACACGGCCTTCCGACGATCGGCTTCCTTCATGGCGCCGATCCCAACCATTCCGTCCAGAACGTAGTTCCAACGCGATTCTGCGCGCTCGCGGTTCGTCCACGGATCCAGGCTGGAAGGCGCCTGGATCGTCGCGGCCAGCACTGCGCCTTCCTCCGGGGTGAGGTCCTTGACGTCCTTGTCGAAGTACGCGTGCGACGCTGCGCTGATGCCGTACGAGTTACGCCCGAAATAAATGGTGTTCAGGTAGGCCTCCAGAATCTCGTCCTTCGACCATTCGCGCGCCATCTTCGCGGAGATCACCAGCTCCTTGGCCTTTCGGCTAAGGCTGAATTCGTCGCCGACCAGCGCGTTCTTCACGTACTGCTGGGTGATGGTCGAGCCACCGCCGGCGCCCTCGCGCCCCAGCACCTGGCCGACTGCCGCACGGGCGAAACCAGACACGGAGAATCCGGGGTTGCTGTAGAACTCTCGGTCCTCTGCTGCCAGAACAGCCTGGCGGACGGACATTGGAACCTCGTCCAGCTTGACGTTCTGACGGTTGCCCTCTGGCGGAACGATGCGTGCCAGTTCAGTGTTGTTGTCGCTGGCCATGATGTAGGAGATCTGGTTGTTCACCAGCTCTTCCGGCTCCGGCACCTTCGTCACCGAGTATGCGGTGAAGAATGCCACCAGCGGCACAATAATCATCACTGCCATGACGGCTGCTAGGCCCGCGAAGAAGTTGCGCAGGGTGCGCTTGTCGCGCCAGCTGCGCTTCTTGCGAGTTCTTGCCTTTAGTTTTCCATCTCCCACGGAGCGGCTTCCATTCTTCTTCACACGAGTCTGTGGCCCATTGTTTTGGGGCCTCTTTCTTTGTGACGCCGACACGCCCGCCGCACCAGCTCCAGCTCCCGCTGAGGCTCGTGCCCGGTGGGCGCCACCGGATCTCACCGGCTTGCCGCCGCGCTGCACGGTTCCACGCTGTGGATTCCCTCGCTGAGGATTTCCCCGCTGCGCAGCTCCCCGCTGTGGATTCCCGCGCTGGGGACCTCGCTGAGGATTGCGCTGAGGATTGCGCTGCTGTCCAGCACGCCGCTGGCCCGGCTTAGCGGGCTGACCTTGTCCAGCACGCGGCTGACCGGCACGGGGCTGACCCGCGCGTGACTGTCCGGCACGCGCCTGGCCCGCGCGGCGCTGACCCGGCTGACCCTGACCTGCCCGGCCCTGCCCAGCGCGGCGCTGACCCGGCTGCCTGTGCCCACCGCGGCCTGCGCCGGAGCCACCAGCACCACCGCGGGAGAAAGGGTTCTTGGACGGCTTGTCGCTACTCAACTAGACGAGTCTCCTGATTGTCGATCGTGATCCCGATCAGCTCTTCTCGGATCAAGTGATTCCATCTGCATTTCATGCACACTTCAACAGTATGTATCGAAAACTCAGCATCCTGCTGTTCATTCACTAGCGTCTCAATCACACCATTGATCTCTCTTACACTACGCGCTGTACCCGACTTTTCACCTAATACACCGCCATGAATCCACAGTGTTTCCCTTAATTCATGCCTCCCACACACCGGACACGGGCGGTCGACTGCCCGTCCTAGAACCTCCGCGGAGGAAAGGAGGCGCGGGGTGGCGTCCCCAACAAAACGCTTAACCCCACGCACCTCCAACAGGGAGCGACGGCGATCAAGCGACCTATCTATAACCCTTCGCGAAATCGACACACCCACATTCTAAACACCGCCCGGACAACCCCCACCCCGCGCGAGCTTGATCGATAAACTCGCCGGGCTTAATCGGTTAACCAGCCAAAGAACAAAGGTTCTTAGCGGCCAGCACCCTACGGTGATTCGCATGACATCTAAGACTTGCAACATCGCCATCGTGGGACTCGGCAACTGCGCGACTTCCCTGATCCAGGGCATTCACCTTTATTCCGACGCCGACGCGACCCAGAACGTCCCCGGCCTCATGCACACCAAGTTCGGCCCCTACTCGGTCGGCGACGTGCGCGTCACCGCCGCCTTTGACGTGGACGCCGACAAGGTCGGCAAGGACGTCTCCGAAGCCATCGACGCGGGCATGAACTGCACCATCAAAATCGCCGACGTGCCACACACCGGTGTGACGGTCCAGCGCGGCCACACCTTCGACGGCCTGGGCCGCCACTACCAGGAAAGCATCACCGAATCCGACGCAGAACCCGTCGACGTACCCCAGGCGCTGCGCGACGCAGAGGTGGACGTAGTGGTCAGCTACCTGCCCGTCGGCTCCGAAGAGGCCGACCGCTTCTACGCACAATGCGCCATCGACGCAGGCTGCGCCTTCGTCAACGCGCTGCCAGTATTCATTGCCTCCGACCCTGAGTGGGCCGAAAAGTTCCGCGCGGCCGGCCTGCCGATCGTCGGCGACGACATCAAGTCCCAGGTCGGCGCGACCATCACCCACCGCGTGCTGGCCCGCCTGTTCGAGGAACGCGGCGTGCGCCTGGAGCGCACCATGCAGCTGAACGTCGGCGGCAACATGGACTTCAAGAACATGCTGGACCGCGACCGCCTGGAGTCCAAGAAGATCTCCAAGACTCAAGCCGTGACCTCCAACCTGAAGGAAAGCCCGCTGGCTGGCAAGGTGCACGACCGCAACGTCCACATCGGCCCCTCCGACTACGTGGAATGGCTGGACGACCGCAAGTGGGCATACGTCCGCCTGGAAGGCTCCGCCTTCGGCGAAGTGCCGCTGAACTTGGAGTACAAGCTGGAGGTCTGGGACTCCCCGAACTCCGCGGGCATCATCATCGACGCCGTGCGTGCCGCCAAGATCGCGCTGGATAGGGGAGTAGCCGGCCCCGTCGACGCGGCCTCGAGCTACCTGATGAAGTCCCCGCCCGTGCAACTGCCGGACGACGTCGCCCGCGCGCAGCTGGAAGAGTTCATCAACGGCGCATAGGGCAGAGGCGGTGGCGTCATAAATAAATTGCGTCACCGCGTAAACACCCAGAAACATCCCCGAAAACGCCGGACGACGTGCCCGAAAACACCGGGCTAAGCACCCCGCGTGAGTATTTACAGCCAAAACTGTTGTATTTTAGTACCTATGGCTTCCACACCTTTAGAAATCGCCAAGGAACTGCGCCTCCCGTTGACGCGGTTGTACCTGCTGTACTTCCGCCAGACGGAGAACTCCCACATCAGCATGGCGCAGCTATCGATCCTGATGATCCTCGAAGAAAACGGCCCGATGCGCATCAGCCAGATCGCGGCCACCGAGACGATCCGCATGCCCACCGCCTCCAACGCGGTCAACCAGCTGGAGACGATGGAGCTGGTCACGCGCGTGCGCGACACGTCCGACCGCCGCGGCGTGAGCGTCACCCTCACCGACAAGGGTCGCGAGGAACTGCGCCGCCTGTCCGAAGAACGCGCCGAGCAGCTCGCCAGCATGTTGGATAGCCTCAGCGACGAAGAGCTCAAGGAAGTTGCAGAGGCCACCCCAGTTATCGAACTGGTCCTGCGCCGCTACACTGAAGCTATCGAGGCAAAGCTGAACAACGACCAGCAGTAGTGCTGGAGCTAGCGAGCATCTTTCTTGAGCAACACCCCTAGGTCCGACGTCCCCCGCACATCGGGCGCATCCCGCGCGCCCCTCCGCCTGCTTCTTACATGGCGCCCCGAATCCGCCGGTGACGAGGCCGCGCAGGTCGCCGCCTGGCTCGGTCGCACGGAGACCGTCGCGGTGCGCACGGCGACGGTGATCTCGCGTTCCTGGACCGCGCAGCCGGAGCTCGAGTTCGACAACTACTCGGAGTGGATCGACAAGGAATCGCAGGCCGTGTCCTCCGCCGCGCAGAAGGCGCTGGCCCTGGCCAAGCTGCCCGAGGCGATGCTGGACGCCGACGAGCCCTCCACTGTCACTGTTGATCATTCGGAAACGAAGGCTCTTATCGACGCCGCCGCCGAGTTCAACGCCGACATGATGATCTTGGGCTCCCATCCCGCCGCGCCGCATTCTCGGTTCCGGATCGGCTCGACGGCGGATGCCCTGCTGCACTATGCCCCGCTGCCGCTACTGTTGGCTCCGCGGACGCCGAAGCTGTCGAAACGTGGCGTCACCAGGGTCAATTGCTGCTACATCGATACCGACCAGTCGCACGAGGCGCTGCGTCGGGCGGCGGACCTGGCGCACCGCTGGGGAGTGCCGCTGCGGCTGGTGGCGTTCAGCCCGCGCGGGGCGACGATGTACCCGACGGAGACGGAGTTCATCGACAACTCGGACATGATGGTCGAGTGGCGTGAGCAAGCACTGGCGCTGCTGGACCGCGGACGGGACCGGGCTCTGAACAGGCACGGCGACCTGACAGTGCAGATGGAGGTCGGCAGCGGCTACGGCTGGTCCGGCGCGATTAACGCCCTGAAGTGGAAGAAGGGCGATCTGCTGGTGATGGGCTCCAGCACGCTGGGCGGTTTCCACCGCGTGTTCATCGGCCCGTCGACGAACCAGATTCTGCGGCACAGCCCGGTGCCGGTGCTGCTGAGCACCGTCTAAGCACTGTCTAGCGCGCCTTAGCGTGCCGCCCGGGGGTCGGCCGCGGGCGTCGGCGCTGGTCGTTCCGCAGGCTCGGCTCCCCGCCCACCCCGCGCCCACCGCGCGCCATTCCCCGCGCACCCCGCAGCCACCGCGCTCCAGGCTCGCGCGGGTTCTGATTACCCCCGGGGACGTGTAGATTTAAGGGCATTATGAGCACCGACGGTTTGAACAACGGCCCCTCACCTGCTGATAACCCGGATTCTGCCTCCGGTTCCGCGGACTCCCAGCCCTTTGGTCGCCCGTCCGCGGGCTCTCAGCCCGCCGGCTCCCCATCCGCGGGATCCCGGCCCGACGGCTCCCAATCCTATGCCTCCGAGCTGGATCGTCCCGGCGCGCCCTCCGAGCTGGACTACGAGGCCGACCCCTTGCTCCGCCTCGAGCGCAACAATAAGTCCACTCGCCAGGCCATTTGGTTCTTCGTCGGCGTGATCGTGTCCACCACTTTGTCCGCGATCCTGATCTGGATCGCCTCCAAGGTCATTGGCGGCCCCTACTGCGAGGCCGACTCCTCGGCACAACTGTGCAGCCGCACGTTCCAGCTTCTGTTCTCTATCGTTCCCACTTCGATTGCGTTCTTTGGCCTGTTCGGCTCGGCGTTTATCACCTACTACAAGTGGAAAAACCACCAGCGCTGGCGCCCGTGGGTAGCGGTGATCTGGTTCATCATGCCGTTCTGCATGGCTTGGATCACCTCGGTCGGTGCGTACCTGCTCATCGACCACAGCCTCTAGACCCGCCCGACGGTCCCGCTTCCGCTCAGGCTCCGCCCCTGCTGTCCCGCCTCCTCCAGCCCCGTCCGTCGGTCCCGATTCCGCTCAGGCTCCGCCGTACCCGCGGGAATGTCCCAAATCTTCGAGTTATTGAAAGTAGCGCGTTTGAAGCACGAAATCGCAGCTCTCTGACCTGCGAAAATAGAATAGTTATATTCTAAGAGCTGGAATTTGG
>NZ_KV799273.1:38234-42601 GCF_001809885.1 Corynebacterium sp. HMSC058E07 | reverse complement strand
TTATATTCTAAGAGCTGGAATTTGGGACAATCGCCCCGCATTTAGGTCATCGGAGCGCCGAAAATCGCCGAATGCGCGCCTTACAGGAGCGTCACTGTGACGTTTCGAGGGCACACATTCGCACCGCTGTTCGATTCGGCGCCTTAGAATCCCTCAATTCCGCGGGCAGGAAAAAAGGGTCGCGCCCCCAGGCGCGCAGCGGCGGGGGCGGGGAAAGGCGCAGGCGCCCTCGGGCGCGCAGCAGCCGGGAAGCGAGGGACACACCCCAGGCCGCTACTTTGCGACGATGTTCACCATCTTGCCCGGCACGACGATAATCTTGGCCACCGTCTTGCCCTCGATGTGTGCAGCGACGTTTGGCTCCTCCAGCGCAGCAGCCTCGATCTCCTCCCGCGAAGCATCCGCCGCCACGTTAATGCGCCCGCGCAGCTTGCCCATGACCTGCACAGGCAGCTCGATGGAGTCGTCCACCAGCCACTTCTCGTCCCACACCGGGAACGGCTCATAGGTGATGCCCTCGGAGTGCCCCAGGACCTCCCACATCTCCTCGGCAATGTGCGGCGCCACCGGCGCGAGCATCTGCACCAGCGGTTCAACAGCAGCCCGCGGAGCCGCCCCAGCGGAGTACGTCTTCGTCAGGTAGTTCACGTATTCGATCATCTTCGCCACGGCTGTGTTGTCGCGCAGCTCCGCATAGTTCTCGTGAACCCCCGCGATGGTCCTGTGCAGGGCCTTCAGGTCGTCATCCGTGAGGGCGTCATCACTCACAGAACCCTTACCCGTGCCCTCATCGACGGCGAGGCGCCACGCGCGCTGCAGGAATCGCTGCGCGCCCACAACGTCCTTCGTCGCCCACGGCCGCGACGTGTCGAGTGGCCCCATCGCCATCTCGTACACGCGCAGGGTGTCCGCACCGTAGTCGTCGCAGATCTCGTCGGGCGAGACCGCGTTCTTGAGGGACTTGCCCATCTTGCCGTATTCCTGAAATACTTCCTCTTCCTTCTGGACGCCCTCAGCATCATCCGCCTCACGAACCCAGAAGAACTTACCGTCGCGTTCGGTGACCTCCTCCGCGGGGACGTACACGCCGCGGGAGTCCGTGTACGCGTAGGCCTGGATGTAACCCTGGTTGTACAGGCGGTAGTAGGGCTCGAAGCTGGAGACTACGCCCAGGTCGAACAGCACCTTGTGCCAGAAGCGGGCGTACAGCAGGTGAAGCACGGCGTGCTCCACGCCGCCGACATACAGGTCCACGCCGCCGGAGGGGCGGCCTTCGCGCGGGCCGACCCAGTAGCGTTCGTTTTCGATATCTACCAGGGCGTTGTCGTTGTTCGGGTCGATATAGCGCAGCTGGTACCAGGAGGAACCCGCCCACTGCGGCATGACGTTCGTGTCGCGGTAGTAGGTCTTTTCCCCGTCGCCGAGGTCCAGGGTGACCTCGACCCACTCCTTGGCCTTGGCCAGCGGGGGCTGGGGTGCGGAGTTCTTGTCGTCGGGGTCGAAGCTGACGGGCTTGTAGTCCTCCACTTCGGGCAGCTCAACGGGGAGCATCTCCTCCGGCAGGCCGTGTGCCATACCGTTCTCGTCGTAGACGATGGGGAAGGGCTCGCCCCAGTAGCGCTGGCGGGCGAACAGCCAGTCGCGCAACTTGTACTGGATCTTGCCAGCGCCCTTGTCATGGGATTCCAGCCATTCGATGGCCTTGTCGATGGCCTCTGCCTTGCCCAGACCGTTGAGCTCCAGGCCGTCGGAGTTGTTGGAGTTGATGTGCGGGCCGTCCTCGGTGAACGCCTCGGTGAGCTCGGCGCCCGCCGCAACCCCGGCGCCGCCCTGCTCGGCAGCACCAGCGGCGCCAGCTGCGCCTTCCGCCGCGCCCTCAGCTGCCAGCACCGGCACGATCGGCAGCCCGAACTCGGTGGCGAACTCGAAGTCGCGGGTATCGTGCGCCGGCACAGCCATAATCGCGCCGGTGCCGTAGCCCGTCAGCACATAGTCCGCGATGAAGACCGGCACCTGCGCCCCGTTCACCGGGTTGGTGGCATAAACGCCCAGGAAAACGCCCGTCTTCTCCTTGTTCTCCTGGCGCTCCAGGTCGGACTTGGCGGCGATTGCCGCGCGGTATGCCTCCACTGCCGCAGCCAGGTTTGCCTGGCCGTAGGTCCACCGTGGGTCGACATCCGTGTAGGCGTCCTTACCCGTAGAAGAACCACCGGCCTGCGCAACGAGCGTATCGACCAGCTCGTGCTCCGGGGCCAGCACCATGTAGGTCGCGCCGAACAGCGTGTCGGGGCGCGTGGTGAACACGTCAATGTCGTGACCCAGGCAGTCGAACGTGACCTCCGCGCCGCGCGAACGGCCGATCCAGTTGCGCTGCATGGACTTCACCTTTTCCGGCCAGTCCAGGAACTCCAGGTCGTCGATCAGGCGGTCGGAGTACGCGGTGATGCGCATCATCCACTGCTGCAGGTTCTTGCGGAAGACGGGGAAGTTGCCGCGCTCGGAGCGGCCCTCTGCAGTGACTTCCTCGTTCGCCAGCACCGTGCCCAGGCCCGGGCACCAGTTCACCGTGGAGTTCGAGCGGTAGACCAGGCGGTAGCTATCCAGCACCTTCTGCTTCTCGGCGGCGCTGAGGTCCGCCCAGTCCGCGCGCTCGGCAGCGAGCTTTTCCTCCAGCTCTGCAATCGGGCGCGCCTTGCCCAGGGTGCCGTTGGCGTTCTTGGCCTCCGGGTCAAACCAGGAGTTGTAAATCTGCAGGAAGATCCACTGCGTCCAGCGGTAATAGTCCGTGTCCGTGGTGGCGAAACTGCGGCGCTTGTCGTGACCCAGGCCCAGGCGGCCCAGCTGGCGCTCCATGTTGGCAATGTTGCCCATGGTGGTGGTGCGTGGGTGGGTGCCAGTCTGCACGGCGTACTGCTCGGCGGGCAGACCGAACGCGTCATAACCCAGCGTGTGCAGCACATTTGCGCCCTTCATGCGGTGGAAGCGCGCGAAGACGTCCGTGCCGATGTAGCCCAGCGGGTGGCCGACGTGCAGACCCACGCCGGACGGGTAGGGGAACATGTCCTGGATGAACTTGCGGTCTTCCGGCAGCTCCGCACCCGGCTCCGCGAGGTCGCCCGTCGGGTTCGGGGCGTTAAACGTGCCGTTGTCCGCCCAGTGCTGCTGCCACTTGGCCTCGATCTTGGCCGCGAGTTCAGGGGTGTAGCGGTAGGAGGTTGCGCCCGCGGACGTGCCCGCGGAGGTGTCTTCAGTGCTGCCGTTCGTCATGGTTTAACAGTCTAGTAGGTGCCACGGACAGGGCAGGCTATTGCGTTTGGCTTGTTGGCCACCTGCGGTAATAGACTGTTTCGCATGATCGTGTTGACCGTTGTGTTGGTAATTGTGGGGCTTGTGTTCTTTGTTGCGGGTCTGCTGGGGGCTGTGGGGAAGCTGCCGGGTAATCCGGTCGTTGGCCTGCGCGTTCCGGAGGTCCGCAAGTCCCAGGAGCTCTGGAACACCGCACACCGGATCGTCGGCCCAGCCTGGATGGGCGCCGGTGCGGCATTGCTCGGAGCGGCGCTGATCACCCTGAAGGTGAGCGGTTGGATGTGGCTGGTCTTTGCGTTGTTGCTGGTCGGGGCTGTTTTCTTGATCGGTCTGGGCTCGGCTTTGGGCGCTCACACCGTCGCGCGCCTGGATTCCCGCGCCGCCCAACTCGAGGCCGCCGATTCTTCTTGCTGCTCTAGTGGTGACGCCACCTCGGCCTCCTGCTGCTCCGATTCCAGCGAGGCCGCCGGCGCTTCCGACTCCGCTGGCGCTTGCTGTTCCGACGCCGGCGCTGGCGCCAACACTGGCACGGTGAGCGCGGAGGCGTGCGCAAGCGGCCAGGCCTGCGGCAGCTGCTCGCTGAATGGCTCCTGCGAGGGCGGCGGCGTGGACTGGGAGGCCGCCCGCCGGGCCGCTTCCGCCCAGGACTCGGCGCAAGACTCTGCGCAAAGCCCGGCGCAGAACCCCGCGCAAGACCCGGCACAGGCCTAGCCCCCGATCCTTAGGCCTTCAATCTTTGGCCCTTCGATCCTTGTACCCCGATTCCTTAAGCCCCCGACCCACGTCGGGGGCTTACTTTTGCCCACATTGAGGCGGCTAAAAGGGCAATGTCCCAAATCTTCGAGTTATTGAAAGTAGCGGGTTTGAAGCCAAAAATGGCGACCCTCTGACCTGCGAACATAGAATAGTTATATTCTAAGACGTGGAATTTGGGACATTCACCCCTCCAGTCCGCCAGCCAGTCAGCCATCGGCGCACCAAAATTACCCGGACTTCAGCCCGGCAACTCAGCACCACCTCACCCGGCACCCCAGCTCTACCGCGCAGGCCTTACCCAGCTC
>NZ_KV799273.1:0-38134 GCF_001809885.1 Corynebacterium sp. HMSC058E07 | reverse complement strand
TACCGCGCAGGCCTTACCCAGCTCTACCGCGCCAGCTAACCCAGTATTCTCCAGTATTCTGGGGAACCATGAGAGACTCTAACGCCACCGTCGTCGTATCCGGCACCACCAACGTCGACACTTTCGTCACCGTCCAGAACTTCCCGCAACCAGGGGAAACGACCATCGCAAAACCCGGCATAGAGGCTCTCGGTGGCAAAGGCGCTAATCAGGCGGCAGCGTGCGCACACATGGGCGTCAATACCGTCCTTCTGTCTGCGGTAGGCAACGACCCGCAGGGCGAGCTCGCGCTGAAGCAGCTGCGAGAACACGGCGTGAATACCGACTACATCGTGATCAGTCGGCAGCCGACGGGGCGCGCGTTCATCATGAACGACCCCAGCGGCGAGAACATCATCATCGTCACCTCGGGCGCAAACGAGCTGGTCAGCCCCGCCCAGCAGCGCGAAACCGTTGACGAACTGCGCCGTCAAGGACCCGTTCCGATCGTTCTGGCACAAGGCGAACTGACCCCCGAGCACAGCGCGCAGCTGCCGAAGCTGGTGGCGAATTCGGACTCGCGGCTGGTGCTGAACCTCGCGCCGGTGACCACGCGCGACCCCGACCTGATGGCCGCCGCCGACCCGCTGGTGCTGAATGAGGGCGAGGCCGCCGCGGTGCTCGGCGAAGCCCCCGGCACGCCCGTTGAAGAGCTCACCGATCGCCTGCGCACCATTGCGCGCTCTGTGGTGATTACTTTGGGGCAGCGCGGCGCGCTGATCTTGGAAAAGGACGCCGAACCGGTCCACATTCCAGCCGTCCACGTTGATCGCGTGGTCGACACCACCGGGGCGGGCGACGCATTCTGCGGCACCCTCGCGGCCGCGCTGGCGCAAGGGGAGACCCTGGTGGATGCCTGCACGCTAGGTGCAGCCGCAGGAGCCCTGGCCACACAGAAGCGAGGTGCGGCGGTTAGCTACGCCAGCGAAAACGAAGTCCGCCGACTGGGAGAGGAATAGAGACATGACTGCCAACAGCCCACAGAAAATCATTCTGGACTGCGACCCGGGGCACGATGACGCGATCGCGATGCTACTGGCCTGGGGAAACCCTGACCTGGATCTGCTGGCGGTCACGACGGTTGCGGGTAATCAAACGCTAGAGAAGGTCACCAAAAACGCCCTAGCGCTGGCGCGGGTCGGCAACATCACTGGCATTCCTTTCGCCGCCGGAGCGGATCGGCCGCTGGTCGCGCCGCAGATCATCCCCGAGGAGATCCACGGAGACAGCGGCCTGGACGGCCCCCAGCTGCCCGCCGCCGGCGCCACCCAGGATCCGCGCCACGCGGTGAACCTCATCGCGGACATCATCCGCGACAACGAACCTGGTGCCGTCACCATCGTCCCGACGGGCGCGCTGACCAACATCGCCCTGTTCGCCCGCATGTACCCGGAGCTGGTGGAACGCGTAGGTGGCGTCACTTTGATGGGCGGAGCGCACCACGCGGGCAACATGACCGCGAGCGCCGAGTTCAACATCCTGGCTGACCCGGAGGCCGCGAAGATCGTGTTCGGCGCGGGCTGGCCCGTCACGATGGTCGGGCTGGACGTCACGCACAAGGTGCTGGCCACGCCCGAGCGGATGGCACAGCTGGCGGAAGTTGGCACCGACGTGGCTGCGTTCATCGCGGAACTAGTGGAGTTCTTCGGCGCGGCCTACATGAAGGAACGGCACTACCCCGGCCCGCCGATGCACGACCCGCTGGCCGTAGCGGCGGTGGCTGATCCGCAGGTCGTGCGCACGATTTTGGCGCCGATCGACGTGGAGACTCAGGGCGAGCTCACGCGCGGGGCGACCGTCGTCGACCTGCGGCGCACCTGGGGCAGCCAGGCAGGAGGGCAGGACCCGACTGCTCTGGGCACGGCGGATGATTCTGATTTCGACGCCCACACTTCAGCAAGCACAGCAGGCGCAGCCGAAGCTGGCACAGGCGCGGTCGGCGCGGCTGATTCCCTGCGCACCCGCGTGGCGGTGGATGTGGATGCGGATCGCTTCTGGACTCTGCTGATCGACGCACTGCAGCGCATCGGCAACACCGGCTTCTAGTCAGGCGCGCCTTCATGGCTTAGAGTTCTAGCTGCAACTACTGAAAATCCCAATTGACTTTCAATTGGCGCTGAATCGGAGCCGCTTATGAACTCCACCAATCCTTCCTCTACGCCAAAGCCCGGCGCGACCGCGGCCGCTTCGCCGGATCCGGTCGATTCCCGCCCGGGCGGCATCGGCCTGCTGATGACGGTACTCATCACCGCGGCAGTCGCCTTCCAGCTCAACGCCTCCATGCTTTCCCCGGTGCTGGCCACCATGGCCCGCGAGCTGAACACAGACGAGGCCGCCACCGGCCTCACCCAGACCGCATTCTTCACCGGCGGCGCAATGTGCGGCCTGTTCCTGCCCCGCCTGTCGGATATTGTCGGTCGCCGCAAGATCCTGGTCATCATGCTGGGCGTGATGTCCCTCGGCGGTCTTATCGCCGCGCTGGCGCCCAACATTGGCGTGCTGATGGTCGCCCGCGCCATGCAGGGTATCGCGGGTCCGACGATCCCCATGACCTTGATTATCCTGCGTAGTCAGGTGAAGGAAGAGGTCCGTCTGGGCACCCTCATGGGTCTGCTGGCCGCCATCAACGGTGGTGTGGCGGGCATCGACGTGATCCTCGCCGGCTGGCTGGCAGAGAACCACGGCTTCCGCTCCGTGTTCTGGCTGATCGCCATCATCGGCATCATCGCCACCGTGGTGGTCGCGTTCGGCGCGCCGGAATCCAAACCCTCAGACAACGTGAAGATGGACTGGGTTGGCGCTGCTCTGCTGGTGGTATCGGTGCTGTGCATCACGCTGGGCGTCAACGAGGCCGGCAAGGCCGGGGCAGCGAACTGGCTGTACGTCATCGCCATGTTCATCATCGGCCCGGCGGTCTTCGTGGCCTTCTGGAAGTACGAGAGCCGCCATGACCAGCCGCTGGTCGCCCCGAAGTACCTGGCCCGCCGCCACACGTGGGCGCTGCTGGCCACTACGGTGCTGACCATGACTGGCGTGTTCGCGGCAGTCAACGGCGTGGCTATCTCCTTGGCACAGAACCCGGACGCAGGCTTCGGCCTGGAGGCAGACAAGGCCTCCCTGTGGCTGCTGACCCCCTACGCGCTGATCGGCTGGGCCGTCGGCCCCTTCGCAGGCCGCTGGGCACCTAGGATCGGCTACGGCCGTTTGGTCATCATCGCCAACCTCGCCAGCGCAGTGCTCATGCTGGGGCTCGCCTTCGTTGGTGTGAAGTCCCTGGCCGTACTGATCATCGCCGTCATCCTGCTGGGCATCACCTACGCGGGCATCGGCAACATCGTCATCAACAACCTGGGCGTGGTGAACTCCCCGAAGGACAACGAGGGCTTCCTGCCGGGCATGAACTCCGCGGGCTTCAACCTCGGCGCAGGCGTGTCCTTCGCTATCCTGCCGGTATTCCAGGTCGCTGGTTCGCCCCAGGGTTCGGATTCTGTCGCGGGTTATGTCACCGCATTCATCGCCGCCGCGGTCATCCTGGGCATCGCTGCCGCCGTAGCCTCGCTGATCCCCAAGCAGACCGTCGCGGAGCTCGACCGCGCCATCGTCTAGCCGCCACCCAGGCGCACCCGGCGCCACGCTCAGGCGCGCCACCCCACCCCGCCTGCGACTTTTTGGACGGTTGCGGTTTGCGGGGACGGGGGCGTCAATAAAATAGAGACACATGGCAGAAAAACAGTCGCTGTGGCAGCGCGTGATCAACTACCGCCCGGACTTCCTCATCGTCCTGATCGTCATCGCGGTCGTGGCAGCGGTGGTCGTGCCCGTGCGCGGCGAGGCGGCGGATGTCGCTGGCATCATCACGAAGGTCGCCATCGCGTTCCTGTTTTTCCTCTACGGTGCGCGCTTGTCGCCGCAAGAGGCGCTCAAAGGCCTGATGCACTGGCGGCTGCACCTGCTGATCATAGCGTTTACCTTCGTGGTGTTCCCGCTGATCGGCGTGGCGATGATGCCGCTGAAGGCGGTCGTCGGAAACGAACTCTACCTGGGCATTCTCTTCTGCACCCTCGTGCCGTCGACGGTGCAATCGTCGGTCGCGTTCACCAGCATCGCACGCGGCCACGTCGCCGCCTCGATTGTCGCGGCTAGCGTCTCTAGCCTGCTGGGAGTGCTATTCACGCCGCTGTTGGTGCTGTTGCTGATGTCTTCTTCGGAAGGCTTTCATATTGACGCCACCACCTTCCTCGACATCGGTATCCAACTGCTGTTGCCGTTTGCCATCGGCCAGCTATTGCGCCGGTGGGTGTTTAAGTTCGCGGCCACACCTGCGACCAAGAAGGTGGACCAGATTTCGATCGGGTTGGTGGTGTACGTCAGGTTCTCGGAAGGCATTGTCTCTGGCGTGTGGAGTTCCGTCAGCTGGCTGACGATTCTGGGCCTGGTGCTGGGGTCCATCGCAGTGGTGCATGTGATGCTGGGCGTTACCAGTGTGACCTCGCGGAAGCTGGGCTTCGACTACGCAGATCAGGTGGCGATCCAGTTCGCGGGCACGAAGAAGTCCCTGGCCTCGGGGCTGCCGATGGCGGCGGTGATGTTCGGCGGGGCGAGCCTAGGCATGATGATCCTGCCGCTGATGATCTTCCACCAGGTGCAACTGGTGATCTGCTCCATGCGCGCCAGCTCCTACGCCGCGCGCTTCCCGGAGGGCGGGAAGACCGTAGGCGCGCGCACCTGGTAGGCACGCGCTAGCTGGCTACTCCGGCTTCTGCAGGCGCTTGACGTAACCCATGCGCGGGCGGAAACCCGCCGGGTGCTTTAGCTGCGCCACCGCGTCGGCAATCACCAGGCGGAAGCGCGGCTGCATCGGCGGCATCTGGGAAATCGAATACCAACCCACCTGCGTAGACTCGTCGTCGCCGATCACCGGCTCATCGTTGAACTCGCCGGTCTCCAGATCCGGGATCACGGTGCAGCGGACGGTCGTATCGACGTAGCTGGTGACGTCCCCGTTCGGGTACTCGACCGGGCCGACCTGCCCCACTCCCAGCAGCGCATCCACTTGCACGTGCAGGCCGGTTTCCTCCCGTACCTCGCGGATCGCCGCCAGGTGCGGCTCCTCCCGCGGGTCGACAATGCCCGTGACGGGGGTCCACTGCCCGTCGTCGGCGCGCTTGACCAGCAGCACCTCTGGAACAGCCCAGATGGGCGCATCCTCCGGTACGTCCCGGATGACGATAGCTGTCACGCCGGGAAGCCACAGCTCGTCGTGGCCAATCTTCTTGCGCAGTTCAACGATGAAATCTGGGGTCGGCATGGGCGCCATTCTACGGTGCTGAGGCTGCGGGCGGCGGGGGGAGGGGGCGTCAAAAAATAAGGTTCACCAGCACCAGATACAGCACCGTGCCCAACAAGATCGACAACGTGGCCGAGCGGCGCCAAAGGTGCAGCGCGACGGTGAAGGCCAGCGCGATGCCGACCGCAGTGAAACCACCCGGCGCGTCGGCCTGGCCGGAGACGGTGTAGACAACCAGAAGGGTCATCACTCCGACGGGCATGGCCAGGCCGAGCCACGCGACCAGGTCGGATTCGCGGAAGAAACGCAGAGCAGCAAAAGGCAAGCCGCGCAGGGCGAGGGTGACCAGGAAAATCGCGCCGAGGATCGCCAAGGTGGGGCCAAGCTGCACGCCCTCGGGGAGGCCGGCGGCGGCGTGCAGGTGAACGGCGGGCGCAGCAGGCGCAGAGAACCCGGTGGCGGGCGCAGCCATCTATTCCACCTCCCGGGAGGCAGCGTTATCCGCGCCAACCTTCAGGCGCAGCGCGCGATCCAGCGGCGGGCACAGGAAGCGGACGATGAGGCTGAGGAAGTAGAGGCTCATGCCGATCATCAGCATGTTGTCCGGAGAGACCAGCAGGCCGACCGCGCCGCACAGCGCAGCCGCAATCGGCAGGGAAAGGTCCTTGAAGCTCACGAACGCCTCGATCGCCAGCACCGCGAACAGGGCGATCAGTGCGAACTCCATGCCCTGGATCTCGAAGGGCAGGGCACTGCCACACCACGCACCGATCAGGCCACCGCCGACCCAGCCGGCCTGCTGCAGAATCTGCACCGCCATCACGCGGGCGGTCGACCACTTCGCGTCGCGCCGGGCGGCGAGGATCGCGTACGTCTCATCCGTCAGCGCATAGATGCCATAAGCCCTGGCCAGCCAGCCGCGGACCTGGGCGATGGGGTAGTTCAGGGCGTAGAAGGCGTGGCGGAAGTTCACCAGGAATCCGTACAGCGCGGCACTCAGTGGCCCCACGCCACCGGTGACCAAGGAGACCGCCAGGAACTCCATCGACCCTGCGTAGATGACAAAAGAGAAGATCGGCGCCCACCACCACGCGAAGCCGACCTGGGTGATCAGCAGGCCGAAGGCCAGACCCAGCGGCACCATGCCCAGGGCCACGGGCCAGGCGTCGGCGATTCCGGCGCGCCAGGCGCGGTTGCTGTGCTGGTTTGCGTTGTGCTGGTCTGCGCTGTGCTGGCTCACCTAGTTGCGCTCCGGGTGGCTCGCCCAGGTCACGAACAGGTTGTCGGGGAAGGGGCGCTTCTTCATTAATTGACGCCACGTCTCCGCCGGCCGGTCCGTGAACACATCCTCGGCGGTTGCGGCCTGCACGCCGACTAGCCCGGTTTCCACCCAGGTGCGGAGGTCCTCTACCTCCAGGCGGACGTAACTGTGGAAAAGTCGCAGACCCCGCAGCATGGAAGGATCCACGTGACCGACAACCTCCGCGACCTGCTCATCCACGCTGGGTGCGCTTTCGGCAGTGCTGATCAGCAGAAATTGGCCACGCTTGCCGAAGCGTGTGGGGGCGGGGGTTGGGGTGGCGTCCAGCTCCAAACGATCAGAGTCTAGAAGGCCGACGGCAAGCACGACGGGTTCCTGGTTGCCGCCGATGAAGAAAACCTTCGGCTTGGTGAGCCGGTCCGCGAGGGCGGGCATGTGGTTGGCGGCGGCTTCGCTGCTCATGAGGCCGAGCTGGACCGCGATGATCGTGGCGCCGTCCGTGCTGGACTCTGCGCTGTCCCTGCCTGGTTCCGTGCCGTCCGTGCCGGGTTCCGCGCCGGGTTCAGCGCCGTCCTGCACCTCCAGCACCAGCAGCGCATCCGCGCCAGGCAACCCCGGCTCGGCCAGCACGCCCGGCGCGTTGCCGAAGACAGACATGAATTTCTGCAGGTCATCGACGGTAACATCGGCGGAATCGACAAAGCCGGCCGGGTCGACGACCGCGGCTGGGGATTGGAATATCACGTCGCCGGGCTGCACGTCGAACGGCAGCTGCTGGTCCCGGCTCTGGTCTTGGCTCTGGTCCCAGCCGTCGCTTAGCTGATCCGCGGTCACTTCTGCGTTCCACCTTCCTGCTCGGCCCACCATTGCTTCAGCGCGGAGATGGCGTCGTCGCGTTCCATCGGCCCGCGATCCAGCCGCAGTTCCTTCAGGTAGGCCCACGCCTTGCCCACATCGGGACCGGGTTTCAGGCCCAGGATCTGCATGATCTCGTTGCCGTCCAGGTCGGGGCGGACGGCGGCGAGGTCCTCCTGCTCCTGCAGCTGTTCAATACGCTTTTCCAAATTATCGTAAGTGCGCTGCAGCCTCTGGGCTTTTCGCTGGTTGCGGGTGGTGCAGTCCGCGCGGACTAGGAGGTGCAGCAGTGGCAGCAGCTCGCCCGCATCGTTGACGTAGCGGCGCACCGCGGAGTCGGTCCAGGTGGATTCGTTGTTGTCCTTCTCGCCGGCGCCGCGCGGAGCATCCTGCCTCGGACCGCTGCCCTGAGTGTCCGCGTAGCCGTGGAAGCGCATGTGCAAGAACACCAGCTGGCCAATGTCTTGGACGTGCTGCTTGGAGTACTTGAGCTTCCGCAGGCGGCGGCGGGTAATGCGCGCGCCGACGACCTCGTGCTGGTGGAAGGTCACCGCGCCGGATTCGGTAAAAGCCCTGGTGTCGGGCTTTCCGATGTCGTGCAGCAGCGCGGCCATGCGCAGTTCCAGCGAAGGCTCCAGGCCGCGTTCGGCCTCCAGGTTCACGGCGTTGCGCAGCACCATCAGCGAGTGCCAGTACACGTCCTTGTGCTGCCGGTGTTCGTCTTGCGTGAGCTTCAGCGCCGGCAGCTCCGGCAGCACGTGGTCGGCCAGCCCGGTCTCGACCATCAGGTCCAGCCCCACCCACGGCGCCGCGCCGAGCATCAGCTTGTTCAGCTCAACGGCCACGCGCTCGACGGTGATGCGGCTGATCTGTTCGCTCATTGCCGTCATTGCTTCTTTGACTCTTTTTGTGACGCCGAACTCTAGCTGCGAAACGAATCGGCAAGCGCGGAGCATGCGCAGCGGGTCGTCGTTGAAGCTGATCTGCGGGCTGTCCGGGGTATCGAGCACTCCGGCCTGCAGGTCTTCGAGGCCGTTGAGGGGGTCGCGGAGCTGGTGGTTTCCGTCAGGGGACAGTTCCAGCGCGATGGCGTTGGCGCGGAAGTCGCGGCGGATGAGGTCCCCGTCGAGGCTGTCGCCGAAGGAGACCTCGGGGTTGCGGGACTGGCCGTCATATTGGTCGGCGCGGAAGGTGGTGATCTCCAGGATCTGACCCTTGACCAGCGCAGATACGGTGCCGTATTCAATGCCCGTGTCCCACACTGTTTCTGCCAGGGGCGTGACGATGTCGACGATGGCCTGCGGCCGGGCGTCGGTAGTGAAGTCCAGGTCGTGGGAGAGGCGCCCGAGCAGGGCGTCGCGCACAGACCCGCCGACGAGGTAGAGGCTGTGCCCAGCGTCGTGGAAGGCCTGCGTGAGCGGCAGAAGGTCGCGGTCGAGCGCGCGCAGGGAGGTGAAGGCCTCCTGCAGCATGCCGTCGACGGTGCGCGGCTGTTCCGGGGCTTGGGCCTGCTGTGCCTGGGTGGCAGGCGTGGCCTGCTTAGCCTGCGTCTCGGCCTGCGCCTTGAGCTTCTGTGCCTGTGCCTCGGCCTGCGCCTTGAGCTTCTGTGCCTTGGGCTTCTGTGCCTTGGCGGATTCCTGGTTTGCGGGGGAGTGGGCGGCGTTTGTCACGCTGCCAGATTCTACTAGCCCGGGGTTTCGAGCCAACCAGCCCCATCTGTCCCACTCCAACTCACCCAGATTCTCACCCGACCCACTGGCCCCACTCCTACTCACCCAGATTCTCACCCGACCCACCATTAACATCCACCCCTTGAGTATTGGATGAGCAGTGCAACAAAAACGACAGATGTCGGAAAAGTTGCAGTTTGTAATTCTCCGCCTCCCAGCGACTACGCAAGAAACTCTCTGACCTGCACGTTTACATATTTGCAAATTGTGTTCATTAACGTTTTGCAGCTTTTACGACATTTAGTCCTGCCGAGTCCCCCCAAGCCTGCTCGACCCCTCCCTCAACCCCACCCTAGAACCTGCCCCAGACCCTGCCCAAACCCCTCTCCCCGCCCGAAATGTCGTTAGATCGGGAATGTGGCCCCGCAACAACTCCCGATCCAACCGCAAATGTCGCTAGATCGGGAATCTGCAGAGCGAATCCTAAAGGACCGCAATTCCACAACGCTCTGACCAGGCATTTTGCAAAATCGACATTAATTGTCAACAACCAATTCCCGTTCTAACGACATTTGGGGCAGCTGGGAGGGGTGCAGAGGGGAAGAGGTTGCTATATCGAGGCTCTCTTCCGCACTCACAGCTCCATCGGCACCTAACGCCCCGGCCGAAACGTCGGCCGCACACTGGCTAGTTACAAATTCAGTTCCACATTGTGCAAGGAACCGGCTATCGTTATCAGAATGAATGGAAACGACAGCACCGGAAACGGCACGCCCCGCCGCCGGCGCCGCCGTCCCAGAAGAAGGCACCGCTCTGGCCACAATCAGCAGCAAAAAAATAGCCAGAACAACAGCCAAAATGGTGGCCAGAACAACCGCCAAAGCAATGGCCAGAGCAGCGATAACCAGGGTAATAGTCAGGGCAAAAGCCAGTCCCGCCGCGGCAAGGGCGGAAATGAAAGCAGCAACGGAAACCACAGCAGTGGAAACCGTGCCAAGGGAGCCAAGGGAGCCAACGGCGGCAAGAGCTCCGGCTCTGGCAACCGCCAAAACCCCCGCAGCCAAAACCCCCGCAACCAGCGCAACCGCAACCAGCGGAATCGGAACCGCAACCGCCAGAACCCGCGCCGCAACTCCTTCGACGAGCACTCGAACCTCCCGACCTCCGTGGAGACTTCCGCGGGCGGCCTAGTGCTATCTGGCCTGGCGGAGGCCGTGCAACCCAACGGCGACGTGGACTTTTCCTCGATTTACGTGGCGCTGATCGGCCGCCTGGACCGCCGCGGCAGGCTGCTGTGGTCCATGCCGAAAGGCCACATCGAACCGGATGAATCCCAGCACGCCACCGCCGAGCGTGAGGTGTGGGAGGAAACGGGCGTAGCCGGAGAAGTCATCGCAGACCTCGGCACCATCGACTATTGGTTTGTCTCGGAGGGCATCCGCATCCACAAAACCGTCCACCACCACCTGCTTCGCTATGTCGATGGCGATCTGAACGACGAAGATCCAGAAGTCACTGAGGTCCGCTGGCTGCCCGTCAACCGCTTAATCGAGCATCTTGCCTACGCCGACGAGCGCCGCCTTGCCCGCCAGGCCTTCGACAGTCTCGCGGATCTGGCTCGCGCGGAGGCCGATGCAGGCCGAGCCACGCCACGCTAGGGATCGCTAACCGATCGCCAGGTCGGGCTGCTAAAACTAGTAGGGCTGTCAAGCTGCCAGCACGGCCAGCAGTTCTAGTACTGCTAGAACTAGTAGAACTTAGGTAAGCATGTAGTTGTGCATAAAGGTGAGCGCCATGTCTAGATTCCCCCGCGCCTTCGCGGCGTTTGGTGTGTCTACTGCGCTCTGCGCTCTTTCTGCCCTTCCGGTCGCTCCGGTTGTTGCTGCTCCTCTTTCGGACGCCAACTCAAACCCCGCCGCCCAAGCCGAGAAGTCGCGGCCAATCACAACGCCGGACCCCTCCGGACCCGATGCGCACGAGGATTCCACCTGGGCGAACCCTCTGGCCCGCTCGACGGATCCGAAGCAGGATGTCCGCCTGGAGATCACCGACATCGCGCCCGCCGAAGCCCACGGCGCACAGGTTCAAGACCCCGCAGCGTCCCAGACCTATACCCTCCGCATCCGCAACGATCGCCCGCGCGCGCTGAGCAACCTCTCTCTCACTCTGTACTATCGCACCGCCGCAACGTCGGCCGAGGTGCGTGTCGCGCAGATCGCTAACCAGGGGGAGTACGCCCTCCGCAGCGAGCCTTTGCAGCTCGACGGCATCCTCGGCCCAGGCGAATCGCGCGAGGTGCAGGTCACGCTCCCGCTCGGTGCGGACTCTCATGACGCCCCTTCGGCTCAATCCCTAACCATTCCCGCCAATGCCTTTAAAGAACCCGGCGCTTATCCCCTGTTGTTTAGCCTGAGCGGCCAGGATACGAACCCGGAGGATGCGGGGCAGTCCGGCGTGCAGTACCTGGCGGTAACGCGAACTACGTTGACCGTGGGGGCGTCCGAAAGAAAAGAAGAACAACCCAGCACCCCAGTAACGGTGCTTTATCCGCTGGCTGGGCAGACCTATATGGCTCCTGGGCAGACGGGCGATGCGCCCAAGCGGCGACCCGCCTTCCTGACGAAGGACCAGCTGGCGAAAGAGGTTGCCGACGGCGGCAGGCTGCGCGGACTGCTGGATGCGTACCGCGAGGCCAAATCGAAGAAGCTGAAGCAGGCAACGTGCATTGCGATCGACCCGGAGCTGCTGGATACCGTCAATAGGCTGGCCGAGGGCTACTTCGTGGGGGACAAGGCCCCCGACCCGGTCGAGGAACCCAAACGGCTGCGCGACTCGTGGGACGAGATCCTCGGTGGCAAGGAACCCGACGCGCAGCACAAGCCGGGCAACGCGGACGCCAAGCGATGGGTCGATGACCTGCGAGAAGTCGTGCAGAACAACTGCTCGGTGGCGCTGCCGTACGCGGGTGCGGATATCAACGCGCTGGCGCAGGTTGACTCTGATTGGCTGCGGGTGCGCGCGCTGGGGATGGGGCCCAGCGTGATCCAACGGATCCTCGGCGTGATGCCGATGCAGAACGTCGTGGTTCCCGATTCCGGCTATGTTTCCCCGGAGACGCAGAAGGTTCTGGCGGCGGGGATCACCAAATCTCCGGACAAGGTGCGGCCGGTGGAAGCCGACGCATCGCAGCGCTTCGAGCAGACTGTGCAGGGCGAACCGGCGATTCCGCAGGCTGGACATGTGACGGCTCTGGTGGCGGACAACACCGTGACCGTAGAGCGCCCGGCCGCTTCCCCGACCGACGCGCAGCACGGCACGACCCCCAACCCCACCCCCAGCCCGAGCGATGAAGAGTGGAACCAGCGCCTGGTGAACCTACCGACCCCACCCGGCGCCCAGGGCACAACTGCGACAGCGCTGCAGTATTCCGCGGACCTCGGCACCGTGCTCAAGGCTACCGGTGAGGACCCGGAAGTGTCCGCATATTCCAACCCTGAGCTGCGCTTTAACCTCGAAGAGGATAGTTCGGCAGCGCGTATGGCCACCGCCCAGGCAGTGCTGAACCTAGAGCTCGATTCCGGCCGACCCACCCTGGCCGTCCCGCCCGCGGCGTGGTCTGTCAACAAGTCCCAGGCCGCCAGCTTCCTGCAGACCATCAGCCAGCGCCTGGATGACAGCTCTGCCCGCCCCGCCCCGCTGTCCGAGGCTGTGCAGCCCCGCGGGATCGACCTCCCCGACGCGGCTGCCGGCACCACCCAGTTGCCATATTCAGACCCTGGGGCGTATTCCACCCCGTACCTCGGCGCACTGACCGACACTGCGCGTGACCTGCGGCAACTCACCTTGTTTATGCACAACGATGGCACTATCGCGCTGACCCGCGAGGGCTTCACCAGCCCCTTGTTCGCCGACCTCCTGCGCGGCGTATCGTCCTACCGCAAGCGCGACCACGGCCATTCCAGCATCCTGCGTGAGGAACTCCGCAACAGGGTCTCCCGGGTGGAGCAGGTCACCACGCAACTGCGCCGCTCTATCAGCCTGTTGCCGCCCGGCAACGTCTTCACGCGCACCTCCGATTCCTCGCCGTTGTTGGTCGTCGCCCGCAACGGTCTGCCCCTGCCGGTGACTGCGGTTGTTGGTTATTCTTCTGACGCCGATACCGACGTCACCGTCCACACGGACTCCGCGGACTCGTCGACGATCCCGGCGAAGGGCTCCATCACCTGGTCTTTGACTACAGACATCGCGGATACTTCTAAGCAGGTCAACCTGTCTTTGTGGTTGGCCACCGCCAACCACGATGGTGCGGGGGATCTGCAGGACGGAACCCGCATCTCCGACCCGGTGGAGCTGCGCGTGCAGTCCGTACCGGGACTGTCGGCACGAGGGTTGGCGATCATCGCGGCCGTTCTGCTGGGCATCGGCGCGGCGGGCAAGATGTTGTGGGATCGGCGCGGTGGGCGTAGCTCCCGGAGCGCCAAGGCTAAACCCCTGAAGGCTGAACCCCTGAAGGCCGTTCCGCGGCCCGTGGACGAGGATCAAAACTAGACACGCCCGGTTCTCCGTTAGGCAATGCACGCCTGGTGAACAAAGATGGAGTGGTGACTTCTGAGCAAGAGAGGGAAGACCTACCGGCTAGCCCTTCGGTCGGGCAGCGCGGACGTTTCCGCGCCACCCAACCGCCCGCGCTAGCGCCGAAGAAAGACCGCGCCACGGCTGGAATGCCGACGGACGGGGACGGGGCGTCCCAAAGCTCTCCGGAGGTACCCCCGACCTCCCGCGACGGTGTGCACGGCGCTGCAGCGCCCGGCACGGCCAACGCGACAGCAGCCAGCACAGCGGTGGCCAACAGTGCGAGCGCCGACACGAGCGGCGCCGGCAACTCCAACAACAACAGCGCCAACGAGAGCAACGACGGCAAGCAGAGCGACGAGCAGATCGTGCGCGCCGGCGGCTCCATGGCGATTGCCACCCTGATCAGCCGCATCACGGGCTTCCTGCGCACGGTGTTCATCGCCTCCGCGCTGGGTGGCGCGGTGGCCAGTGCGTTCAACACTGCCAATACACTGCCGAACCTGGTGACGGAGCTGGTGCTCGGCGCCGTGCTGACCTCCCTGGTGGTGCCCGTGCTGGTGCGCGCCGAGAAGGAAGACGCGGACCGGGGCGAGGCCTTCATACGAAGACTTTTGACGCTCACGTTCTCGCTGACCGTCGTCATCACCCTGGTCTCCGTGGCGTGTGCCCCGCTGCTGGTGCGCATGAGCCTGGATTCCGAGGGTCACGTGAACATCGGCATGTCCACGGCCTTCGCCTACCTGGTGCTGCCGCAGATCATGTTCTACGCGATGTTTGCGGTGTTCATGGCGATCCTCAACACCAAGGGAGTGTTCAAGCCCGGCGCGTGGGCGCCCGTGGCCAACAACGTGGTCACGCTCGGAGTGTTGGGGCTGTACATGTTCCTGCCACGGGATACGAAGCTGCAGCCCACCGACAACGTGACGATCACCGACCCGCACGTGCTGCTGCTTGGCCTGGGCACCACCGCGGGCGTGGTGATGCAGGCGTTGATCATGGTTCCCTACCTGCGCAAGGCCGGCATTAACCTGCGCCCGCTGTGGGGTATCGACGAGCGCCTGAAATCCTTCGGCGGCATGGCCATCGCCATCGTCGTGTACGTGGCTATCTCCCAGGTCGGTTGGCTGCTGAACAACCGCATCGCCTCCGACACGTGGGAGGTCGCGCCGACTATCTACATGCAGGCCTGGCAGTTGCTGCAGATGCCTTATGGCGTGATCGGCGTGACGTTGCTGACGGCCGTCATGCCCCGCCTGTCCCGCAACGCCGCGGAGGGCGACGACAAGGCTGTGGTGCGCGACCTGACCGTCGCCTCGAAGCTGACGATGCTGGCGATGGTGCCGATCATCGTGTTCTTCACCTGCTTCGGCACCCTGATTTCCGCTGCACTGTTTGCCTACAAGGAGTTCTCCCTGGAGGACGCGAACGTGCTGGGCTGGACCATCAGCTTCTCCGCGTTCACCCTGATTCCCTATGCACTGGTTCTGCTGCACCTGCGCGTGTTCTACGCCCGCGAGGAAGTCTGGACCCCCACCTTCATCATTGCCGGCATTACCGCCACGAAGCTGACCTTCGCCTACATCGCCCCGCTGATCGCCACCGAGCCGCGCCTGGTTGTGGTGCTGCTGGGTGCGGCGAATGGTCTGGGTTTTATGGCTGGCGCGATTATCGGCGACCGGCTGCTGCGGCGTTCCCTGGGTGACCTGCAGTTCCGCAAGGTGACGATGACGGTGCTGTGGGCGCTGGGTTCTTCGCTGATCGGCGCGCTGATCGCGTGGCGAGTGGATGTGCTGCTGGTGAAGTTCGCTTTCCAGACCCCTGCCAACCCGTGGTTCGTCGTTCGCCTGTTGATCTCCGGTGTACTGTTCCTGGCTGTCACGGGGCTGATTCTGGTGCGCGCACCGTTGCCGGAGATCCAGACCTTGGTGGGCGCCCTGTCGCGCATTCCGGGTCTGTCGCGGGTTCTTCCTTCTCGACGCCCACTTCCCAGCGACGAACTTCCCAGCGAAGACGACCAGCCCCGTCGCCTGTCCGCCCAGGAGCTGGCTGCCCGCGAGGCAATTGCTCTGGACCACATGATGGCTGGTGTGGCGCTGCCGCCTTTGGCGGCGGGCGGGGTGCGCGGTCCGCGCTTGGTGCCGGGAGCTCCGCTGCTGGAAGGCCGCTATCGCCTGTTGGCCGACCACGGCGGTTGGTCCGCTGCCCGCTTCTGGCAGGGCCGCGAGCTGGCCACGGGCGACATTGTGGGTCTGACCATTATGGATCCGGTGGCCTACGCCCGCTCGCAGGTCGATCCGGGAGTTTCGGTACCCGTGAATGGTGCGTTGGTGGCGCGTGCGAAGGACGAGATGCTGCGCCGCTCCGCGAAGCTGAAGCAATTTGATATCGCCGGTATGGCGCAGGTCAACCGCGTGATTGATTACGGCAACCTGGTCATCATCGTCTCCCGCTGGGTGCAGGGTTCGCCGCTGACGAAGGTCGCGGAGGGGCAGCCGGAGCCGTTGGCTGCGGCGTTTGCCGTGGCTTCCCTGGCGGACGCTGCCGCGACGGCGGAGGATAACGGCACCGCGCTGGGTCTGGATCACCGCGACCGTGTGCGCATCGGCACTGATGGCGCGGCCGTGTTGGCGTTTCCGGGCGTGCTGCCCAGCGATAGCACGGCCAAGGACGCGCGCGGCGTGGCCGTCGCACTGCGGCTGCTGCTGGAACACGTCCCCTACGAGGAGGTTCCGGAGGACCTCACCCGGATCTACAAGAAGATTCACGAGCTGGATGGCGAGAAGGTCGAGCCGGAGAACCTGCGACTGGCAGCCCAGCGCCTGCGCGAGCTGAAGTCCGGCAAGCTGTCGATCCAGGAGGACGATACTCCGGATCCGAGCGCACGCTCCGGCTTTGGTGCCCAGGGCAACCGTCCGATCGGCATGGCGGCTGCGGCGGCAATCGCTTTCATCTCTGTCGTGATCGTGGCGGCACTTGTGGCGGCTGTGATCAGTGTGGTCGGCGGCGACCGGAAGGATTCTCCTCTGTCCCCGGATTCGCTGCGTCAGGGTGCCCAGGCGGTGCGCGGGGTGGATCCGGCGAACGTGCCGATGGTCAAGCCTGCCGAGTGGCTGCCCGCGGACGTGGACTGGCCGCTGGATAGGCCGGACCTCGCACGGCTGATTACCGATGGGGATCCGCAGACCTTCTGGCAGTCCAACCCGTCGGAGGTTCAGCTGGGTGGCGAGCCCGGTACCACGAAGCCCGGTATTGGCCTTTTGATGACGCTGCCTCAAGGCACCGCCCTGTCGCAGGTTCAGCTCCGCGGTCTGACCCGTGGAACCACCCTGGAACTGCGCTTGGCGAAGGCCGATAACAACGGCCGACTGACCTCACTGGACCAGACTCAGCTGCTGAAGGAGGTCAAGGCGGATTCCGAGGACATGACCGTGGATCTGGCGGGCACCGGAAACTCTGGCTGGGGTGCTCCGGCGGCGCCCCGTGGTGGGGAAGCGGGCTCTGCTAACCCGGAGGCCAACGGGGAGAATGCAGAAAGCGCCAGGGGAAAGGGCATTTACGATACCGACAAGGTCAGCGCTGCCAAGGGCGATCGACTTCTGATCTGGATCACCGGTTTGCCGGTGCCCAAGTCCGCCACGCTGGCTGAGGTCTCCGCAACCGGCAACTGGGCCTCCCGGGTGGATAGTGGTGACGGAAGCACGGACGCCACCGACACCGATGCCCCAGGCACGGACGCCACAGACACGAATGCCACCGGCTCAAACACCACCACGAAACCGGAGAATTCCAGCAACGCTCCGTCCCCGCAGCGCAACCAGCCGGGCCAACCTGGCCAGCGCATTCAGCCGGGCCAGCCCGCGCAACCCGCACAGCCTGCACAACCCGGCCAGCCGGGCCAACAGCTGCAGCCCATCCGCTAGCTCCCGGAGCTCATAGCGCATCACGGCGCCTGCCTCAACTGTGAAGTTCACATTGAGGCAGGCGCCGTTGCCAGTTATCCACAGCCTCAGCCTTTCGAACCCCCAAGTCACCCCGCAGTGAATAGAGTGTTGGGCACGGGGGCGCAACCGCCCCGGCTGAAAGATTTTGGGGGAAGAGGATGCAGGGGGCGTCAAGAATAAAAATGGGTAAGACACCAGCAACAATGCAGTCGGACCACGAGCTACTCCAGGGCCACAACGAGGGGCAACCCGGCGCGTTTCGGGAGCTGATCGATAGGCACCAGCGGACTCTGTGGTGGGCCCTGCGGCGCGTGAACGTGCCGGAGGCGCACCAGATGGATGTCTACCAAGAAGGTTTGCTGCGTGTGCACCGTTTTGCCGCGCGCTTCAACGGCGATCGCTCAGCCAGCGTGGGCACGTGGATGGCGGTGATTATGCGCAACGCCGCGATCTCTTACATGCAGCGCTATAGCCGCGAAGCGCAGCCGGGGCGCGAGGATTTCAGCGAACGCACTCGCACCCTGCCGGCCGTGGGGATGCGCGAGGAGGCAACGGTCGCGCGGCTGGATGTGCACCGTAGCCTGCGGCAACTTACGCCCGAGATGCGGGACGTGATGGTGCTGACCGAGATCCGAGGGATGAGCGAGGCCGCGGTCGCCGAACAGTTGGGCATTCCAGTGGGCACCGTGAAGTCACGGAAGAACCGAGCCAGGCGAATCATGTGCCAGCATCTCGGCGGGGCAGAGGAATACGGCGTGGCCGTAGCCGGTTAGACTGGGGTGAACTACATCCTCGACCTCAAAGGACAGACATGAACCAACCATTCCTGCAGGCCAGTGGCATTCTCAATAGCAATTCGGAGAATTCTCCCGGTGCGGAGGGCGACCAGGGCAATAGCGAAGCTGGCAAGGTTCACGATGTCATCATCATCGGCTCTGGCCCGGCCGGCTACACCGCTGCCGTCTACGCGGCGCGCGCCGAGCTAAACCCGCTGGTCTTTGAGGGTATCGAATATGGCGGACTGCTGATGCAGACCACCGAGGTAGAGAACTTCCCCGGTTTCCAAAAGGGCATCATGGGCCCGGACCTGATGGAGGAGATGCGGGCCCAGGCAGAGCGCTTCGGCGCTGACCTGCGCCAGGAGGAAGTGGAAAAGGTCGACCTCTCCGGCGAGATCAAGAAGGTGTGGGTTTACGGTGAGGAATACCAGGCCCGGGCAGTGATCCTGGCCACCGGTGCTGCCCCCCGTTATCTGCACGTCCCCGGCGAGCAGGAGATGCTGGGCCGGGGCGTATCCGCCTGTGCGACGTGTGATGGGTTCTTCTTCAAGGAGAAGCAGATCGCCGTCGTCGGTGGTGGCGATTCCGCGATGGAGGAGGCCGACTTCCTAACGAAGTTCGGCGAGACCGTCACCATCATTCATCGTCGCGACGAGTTCCGCGCCTCCAAGATCATGGAGGAGCGCGCCCGTAACAACCCGAAGATCAAGTTCCTGACCAACGCAAAGGTCGTCGAGGTCAAGGGCGACAAGTCCGTGGAGACCCTGGTGGTCGAAGACACGCAGACCGGCGAGCGCAAGGATGTCCCGATGGATGCAATGTTCGTAGCCATCGGCCATGACCCGCGCACTGCCATCTTTGAGGGGCAGGTTGAACTACAGGACAACGGGTATGTGAAGGTCGATGAGCCCTCCACCCGCACCAGCCTGCCCGGCGTATTTGCCGCGGGCGACCTGGTTGACTCTCACTATCAGCAGGCCATCACCGCCGCCGGCTCTGGCTGCCGCGCTGCGCTGGACGCCGAGGCTTACCTCGCCGCCCTGTAGCTGGTCGCGCTGCGCCCATTTGATCACCTTTAGGTAACTTTCGCCGTTCGGTCATAAGATATCTACCTGTTGCAGGGTAACCTCCAACCTAAGGAAAATAGCGCTCTAACCAGGAGGTTTATCTCCATCATGTCCGAGATCCTAAACGTTACCGAGGCAACCTTTAAGTCCGATGTCGTGGAATCCGCGCAGCCGGTTCTTGTCGACTTTTGGGCCGACTGGTGCCGCCCTTGCCTAGCTATGACGCCCATTCTCGACGAACTGGCAGCGGAATTCGATGGCAAGGCGACAATCGCCAAGGTGAACATCGATGACGAGCGCGTGCTGGGCGCCATGTTCCAAGTGATGTCTATCCCCGCCCTTATGGTTTTCAAGGACGGTAAGAAGGTCGCGGAGTTTAGCGGTGCACAGAGTAAGGACACGCTGAAGGCGGCCATCGAGCAGCAGCTGTAGAACACGCTTGACCAGCATCTAAAGCGGATTGGCGCAATTATCCCTAGAATTGCACCTATGGTTGACCCCCGTTGGCGTTAAGGGCGCCAGCGGTTCTGTGTCACCGCAAGACTTTGAAGAATTGGAGTGTTGAACCCAGTGGATCGTTTGTTTCTCCACGCCGGCGACCGTAGCCCGCGCGTCGCTGAGGTCCGTGGCACCTTGGCGCGCCTCGGGCTGCTCGAAGGGTACGAGGGAGACACCACCGGCAGTAAAGCGCAACGCTGGACCAGCGCCGAGGAGTTCTTCGATGACGAGCTGGTCGAGGCGCTGAAAGCTTTTCAGCAGCAGCGTGGCATCATCGCCGACGGAACCATCACTCCGGGCACGCTGCGAGCGCTGCGAGAGGCCTCCTACACGCTGGGGGCCCGTGTGTTGTCGCTGCAGAGCAATCAGTTCGTGGGGGATGACGTCGCGCAGCTGCAGACTCAGCTACACGACCTTGGCTTCTACACCAGCCGCGTGGACGGCCACTTCGGTCCCCGTACACACTCCGCTGTCGTTAACTACCAGCTGAACTACGGGCTGACGAACGACGGAGTTGTGGGTCCAGATACTCTGCGGGCGCTTTCTTACCTCGGTCGTCGGATTACTGGGGGATCCCCACAATCTATTCGTGAGAAGGAACAGATCCGTTCCGCGGGCCCACAGCTCACGGGTAAGCGAGTTGTCATCGACCCCGGCCTTGGCGGTTCGAGCAAGGGATACATCGTTGATGGACCCTACGGTCAAATCTCCGAGGAGGAGATTCTCTGGGATTTGGCTGGTCGCGTAGAGGGTCGCATGATTTCCGCGGGAATGGAAACTATCCTTTCCCGCCCACGATCGGCAAACCCCACTAATCAGGATCGCGCGAATATTGCGAATGCTTTCGGCGCAGACGTGATGATCTCCCTGCGCACTGACATTTATCCGAACGCGAAAGCCAATGGCGCGGCCACCTTCTACTTCGGTTCTTTGACGGGGTACTCGTCCATGGTGGGTGAGAAGCTGTCCGGCTTCATTCAGCGTGAAATCGTCGCCCGAACCCCGCTACAGAACTGCTATAACCACGGCCAAACCTGGGATATTCTGCGGCTAACGAGCATGCCGACCGTCCAGGTTGTACCGGGTTACCTCACCAGCCCAAAGGATGTGCAGATCCTCAGCGATCCTGCGATGCGTGACACCATCGCCGAAGCGATCGTCGTAGCTGTGAAGCGCCTCTACCTGCTGGATAAGGATGTCCACGCGACCGGCACATTCAGCTTTGTGGAGCTGCTACAGGAAGAGCTTCCGCATAAGTAGGTTCCCAACAGGTCTGGAGGCCTGCTTTCCACCGATTACCGTGGATAGGCGCTCTGGACCATTAACCTGGACGTGGTCTTCCTCCGCAAAATCTCCAAAGAGGGAATGCGAGCCGCCGATTTCCAAGCGGTAACGGGGGAACGTGCTGTGATTCCTGACTACCTTGAATCCCTCCGCCTCGAGGATGTCCTCCGAGAGCATCGGGGCGTAATCTAGAACATCCTCATCTGGATCGGGCGTCTCCGTACCTGCTTCCCATCCCCGGTAAGACTCGGGTACGTACTTCAGCGACTCCAAGGCGCTGTACTCTTTGGGAGCCTTTTCTACTGCAGTATCGTCCACGGGATTGCTGGCGCTTAGGTCACGCGCCTCAAACGCGCCCGCGCCCTCCAGCTGGTGCATCAGTTCCTCATCAAGCTCCTCAACCCGCGCAAAGGACTCGATCGCCTTGATTCCGCGACGATGCGCCTCCGTAATTACCGTATCGATGAGCTGATGCTCCAGGTAGAGACCCATATACGGCAGCGCCACGTGAACGGTACTGAGAAGGATCGCGTCTGGCGAGATAGGAGCCGTCGGCAACTTCTCGATTCCCTGCATATATCTAGCGGGTGCAAAGAATACCGTCGCGGCCGGCACTTGGCGCGTACCTGCATCTCCAGTCCCAACAAAAGCGGTGTAGCCACAAATACCCCACTCCATGAGGACCTTCTGCAACCAAATCTGCTTATCGAAACTTGGATCATCGCAACTTTGGTGCCCATTCCCGTATCCCGCCGGAAACTCCCAGAATGTCGAAGTAGAGGCGCTGGCTTCAATGTCCGCGGAGCACTGTGGGGTAATAGCCCGAATGCTTATATCCATAGTGCTCCTTTCTCTTTGTCTTCCTCGGTGAGTTAGTGGTGCTCTTCCTAGAGGGCCGCATCGCGGAACCGTTTACAAGCAGGAAACACCCTGGTCAACGGCGAGTCGTCACGGTGCGTCACCACTGGGCAGGGGAAAAGCTATTAGCGAAGTGGTATACGAGGTCAATGGTTCTGAAGCGGGCTCATCTACGGAAATCCTATAGGGCGGCGCTGTGCTCCGTGGCAAAACGGAGTAGTTCGAAAAAACAGACCCGATGTTTCACGTGAAACATCGGGCTCTTTTGAAGGTTCAGGGGACTCTAGTACTTGTCATCCACTCGACGGTTAATTGCACGGCCCGGGTGCTCCGGATGTTCGTCGGCGTAACCAGCAGCAATTACTAGCGCAATCGAGCGGTCGTCGCGAGCCTCCAAGCCGATTGCTTTCTTAACCCCGTCCTCGTTCCAACCCGTGGTTGGGGAGGTAGAGAGCCCTTGCTCCTGGGCAGCGAGAAGAAGGAAACCCGCCACCAACATCGCATCGCGGATACCGATTTCTCGTAGCTTCGCAGCAGACGCCGAACCATTAAAGCCACGTACCTTCTCCGTTAGTTCAGCACCGAGGATTTCCTCTGCATCCTCGGGTACCACCTCCGAACGGCCGACAACGACGAAGACTACCGGCGCATCGAGGAACTGTTGCTGACCGGAAGCATAGAAGATTGCCTGCTTAACGGCTTGATCACGTACAACGACCAGGTCGCGCATCTGCGCGTTGAATGCACTCGGAGCCTCTAATGCGTTATTTACTATAAGATCCAGAGTTTCATCCGGGATCGGGGCATCTTTGTACTGGCGAGTGGCGCGTCGCTGCGCAATTGCCTCACTTACCGTCAAAGCCATGTTGAGTTATCTCCTCTATTTCTTCTTGACCTTTAGCAGCTCAATGATTCTGTCGAAATCATCGGGCCCGCCAAACTCAACAACGATCTTGCCCTTCTTCTTCCCCATCTGGACAGTTACCTTGGTATCCAAAGCGTCCGAAACCTTATCGACCCAGGTATTAACCTCGTCCGAAAGGGGATTGGAACCACGTTTAGGTGTTCGAGCAGCTGCGGAAGTTTCCTCACCGCGGTTCAAAAGGGTGACAGCTTCCTCCGTCGCACGAACGCTAAGTCCTTCGCTTACGATACGCTGTGCCAATTTCTCCTGCGTGTCAGCTCCAAGCTTCAAACCAAGAAGCGCACGAGCATGGCCGGCGCTCAGCACACCTGCGCCGACCCTGCGCTGAACGGAAACAGGCAGCTGAAGCAAGCGAATCATGTTGGTGATTAGAGGGCGAGAACGACCGATCTTCTTCGCCAGCTGTTCCTGTGTAACACCGAATTCCTCCATCAATTGCTGGTAGGCGGCAGCTTCTTCCAAAGGATTCAGCTGAACTCGGTGGATATTCTCCAGCAATGCATCCCGCAACATTTCATCATCTGCTGTTTCGCGGACGATGGCAGGAATAGCCTCGAACCCAGCGCGGCCGGCCGCACGTAGACGCCTTTCACCCATGATGAGCTCGAAGGTAGATTCCTCATTCGGCGCACGACGCACAACGATAGGTTGCATGAGGCCGAACTCCTTGATGGAGTGAACCAGCTCTTCCAGGGCTTCCTCGTCAAACACTTCACGCGGCTGCTTAGCGTTTGTGCGAATGGCCTTAAGCGGGATCTCTTGATACGAAGCTCCGAAATCCGCGCCGTTTGTTTCACGTGAAACATTCGAGTCAGTACTAGCATTAACGGGTTCGTGTCCGGCGCTCCCGACAGCTGACTCAGTTGCCAGCGAGAATTTCGAATCGGAATCTGAAACGTCACTGTGATGTTTCGCGCCTATACCTGAGGTACCCCTAGAATTTCGGGATGTAACGCTATTTTCCGATTCCGCGGCCGCTTTGACGCTGTCGCGAGAGGGACCTACACCACCAACTGTCGATCGGTTACCGAGAACTATGTCGGCTGCACCATCGCCGAGTGACGGACGAGCCGGCCCCGTAGGAATCAGTGAAGCTAAGCCACGTCCCAAGCCTCCACGGCGCGCATTACCCACCGCACTAGGCGAAGGCATCTGTGGCTTTCGCGTTGTGGTCGGCATTCGGGTGGGACTCAGAGCCTTTTGAGCGTCAGAGGACTTATCAGTCTTTTCTGACGTCTTGCCGCGATTTTTGTTTGTCTTACCCACTATGAGGCACCTCCATCGTGTAGCTCAGGGGCGATTCCAATAGGTGCTGTTTCGGCGCTTGGCAGATAGTCCCCGCGCGCAGCGAACTCCTTAGCCGCGTCGTAGTACGCCAGGGCACCAGGGGCACCACCGTCGTATTGCAGAACCGTCATGTTATAGCTCGGGGCTTCGGAGACCTTCACGTTGCGGGGGATATGATTATCCAGCACGACAGAACCGAAGTGAGTGCGAACGTCATCACTCACATTCTGGGAAAGACGGGTGCGACCGTCGTACATGGTGAGCAGCACGCCGGAGATATGCAGATTCGGGTTCAAGTTCTCGCGGATCATTGCAATGTTGTCGATGAGCTGACTCACGCCTTCTAGTGCGTAATACTCACACTGGATAGGGATGAGGACCTCGTCCACAGCCGCCATGGCATTGATCGTGAGCAGTCCCAGCGACGGCGGACAATCAATAAAGATGTAGTCGAAACCGTGTTCCTCAATCCATTCATCGCTAATGGCTTGTGACAGACGGTACTCGCGACGAACTTCGCTGACCAGGTTGATCTCAGCACCAGCAAGATCGATCGTCGCAGGGACGCAGAAGATATTGTCGTTCTTGTCGTTTGGCTGCATGACTTCATCCACGGTCATCTCCTTGAGCAAAACCTCGTAGGAGGATGGGGTACCCGCATGATGAACCGCGTTAAGCGCCGTCGATGCGTTACCTTGCGGATCCAGGTCGATGACTAGAACCTTCATGCCCAGCAACGACAGTGACCAAGCCAGGTTGACGGTAGAAGTCGTCTTACCTACGCCGCCCTTTTGGTTGGCAATAGTGATCTTCCTGCACTTTTTCGGCTTTGGAAGCTTGTCCCGGTTGGGGTTTTGCAGGCGGGCGGCCTGCTGTGCTGCACGGGCAATCGGTGTATCATCCATGTCGAATTTCGACATCTAAGTCCAATCTTGAGGTCGAAGTGCGATGTTTCACGTGAAACATCGGGGTGTACGTAAAGAATAATGCAGCGGGTCAGTGCCCACAACGAGAGTCAGAGTCACCCCTAACACCCGCGTAAGACCACTCACTTAATGCGCGGAATGATAATGACGTGGGTTGGCTCTGCCACCTTAGACTCACCGACCATCTCGATGGTTCCATTCCCACCGCCGGCCTTTCGAATCTCCCTAGCATCCCGCTCGAGCTCTTCGGCCACAGAACCGCCCTTGAGCGCCTTCATCGAACCACCTACGCGCACGAGGGGAAGCGACCACTTCGCAAGCTTTCCCAGCGGCGCAACTGCACGGGAGGTAACCACATCAGCTCCACCCAGTTGCTTAACGACTGCTGGTTCCTCAGCCCGTCCCCGTAGCACCTCACAGCCAAGTTCTAGTTGGTCATTGATCTCCGCCAAGAAGTTATAGCGACGGAGGAGGGGCTCCAATAGTTGAACATGCAAGTCAGGACGGGCGATTGCCAAAGGAATGCCCGGCAAACCTGCCCCGGAACCCACGTCGATCACTCGAGCGCCATTCTCGATCACTTCTCCAAGCACTGCCGAATTGAGTACGTGGCGCTCCCAAATGCGCGGCACTTCGCGCGGACCGAGGAGACCCCTTTCGATACCGGCAGTGGCTAGGAACTCTGCATATGCTCGCGCTAGTGGAAGACGGTCACCAAAGACTGCCTCAGCAGCTGCTGGCGTTTCACCCAGTTCGGAGCTCTGAAGGTTTACATCATCCTGGTCTGGCATCTAGAAACTCCTCCAATAGCCTCGGAATCAAGCAATGTTTCACGTGAAACATTCGAAACCGTTTCACGTGAAACATCCAACGCTTATTACTCGATCCATTCTATAGGCACCGCAGCGAAACCCCGTACCCAGGAGCTCTCTTCTGGCACCTGCGAACATGGAGGCTCTGGACCGCTGCGGCATCCGAAGAATAACGACGATAGAAGATATAGGTACCGGGGGAGAGGGCGTCAATAAAACAAAAAGACCGCCACCACAACGGTGACGGTCCTTGGAATAGAAGACAGCTATTCGCCTGAGACGGCTAATGCTGCTACTGCTACTTCCGTTTCTTGCCCTTCTTCTTAGGGTTATCCGGGCGGGCACCAACCTTCGGTGCCGAAGTGCGCTTGGACGCGGCGATTGCTTCCTTCTCAGCCTCTTCCTCAGCGTCCATCTTCTTGTACAGGAAGTACTGCTGGAGGTAGGACCAGGTCATGTTAGTGACCATGTATAGCGCCAGACCAACCTGCCAAGCGAAGCCACCCAGCAAGTACAGAACAGGCATGAACCACAGCATCAGCTTCTGCATCATGTCCATCTGCATCTGCATCTGCTGGGCCTTCGGATCGTTCGCCTTAGCCGGGTTCGCCTTACGGCGCTGCGCCGCGCGATCCATCGACATGCGAGCAGAGAAGTGCATCAGAACAGATGCGATAAGCATCATTGGCACGACGACCAGGATGATGTTCGTACGCGTGAAATCAACAGATCCATCGGCGGAGAACGCACGGTAGTTCTGCGGATCCATAGAAATGAAGCCGGAAAGGGGAGTGCCGAAGATACGGGCGTCCAGGAAAGACTGAACCTCGTGCACCCCGAAGAAGTAGTTCGGGGTGTTTCGAGTCTCCTCAACCGACATCCCCAGCTGGCCGATGCCTTCACCAGTGCGGTTGAAGGAACGCAACACGTGGAACAGGCCCAGGAAGATCGGCATCTGGACCAACATCGGCAAGCAGGAAGCCAGTGGGTTTACACCCATCTCCTTCTGCAGCTTGCGCATCTCGATGGCCAGCGTTTGACGATCATTCTTGTACTTGCGTTGCAGCTCCTGCATCTTCGGCTGCATTTCTTGCATCTTGCGGCTGGAACGCAGCTGATTAGCCATCGGCTTCACCAACAGAATACGGATGGTGAACACGAGGAACATGATCGCTAGCGCCCACGTGATACCCGAATCCGGGCTAAGGACGTAGCTGAACAGCTTATGCCAGAACCACAAAACGCCCGACACTGGATAATAAATAAAATCCATGGCGACTCGAGGTTTCTCCTGAACTTGGTCTATTTAGGCCAGCGAGACAGGCATTGCCTGACCCGCAAGCGTAGGGAACGACGAGGCGGGACAGGATCCCAACCTCCCGGATGCCACGGCCCACAGCGGGCCAATCGACCCAACGTAAGCACTGTGCCCTTCACCAGACCATGGCGGCCCAGCGCGATAAGGGCATAGTTGCTACACGTAGGTTCAAAACGGCACGTTGGCCCCATTTTAAGGGGTGACAGATAACTTTGGTAACCAAGGACTGCCCGGCGCGCCAGCCGAGTTCCCCAACCCCCCTGAGATTCAGCTTTAGCGGAGTGCTCGTCGGATGCAGCTTCGCACATCGCCGACCAACTCCTCGTTACTTGCGCGGGCGCTGGCCGGCAGGGCACGGATCACCACGCAGGTGCCCGAGGGGAACTCGATTTCCCCTTCGTCCAGCACCGCACGAAAGGCATTCCGCAGCTTTCGAGATGTATCGTGCCTGGTCACAGCATTTCCCACAGCCTTCGAAACGACCAGCCCCATACGTGGTCCCGCTGTTGAAGCTTCTTGTAGCGGCACCGGCAACTCCTCTGCCCGCGCGCCCCCGCCTGCAAAAACATGAACCACCACAGTGCGACTACCCTTTTTCCGCCCTTTCCGAATCGTCTGCCCGAATAGGGCCGTTGATCGAAGCCGGTGCTGGGGAGCTAGCACTGTGGTGGCTCTTTCTTTATGACGCCTTTACGCCCCCGCCCCTCAAAAGGTTGGGAACAGGGAAGGCGCCGCTGCCTTAATTAGGCGGTCAGGGACTTGCGACCCTTGTTGCGGCGTGCGGAAACGATGGCACGGCCGGCGCGGGTACGCATGCGGGTACGGAAACCGTGTACGCGTGCACGACGACGGTTGTTGGGCTGGAAAGTACGCTTGCCCTTGGCCACGGTACTTCACTCCTTAACGTTTTTAGGCGTAGGCGCACTACAGGCACAACAGCAAACATCCCAGCACATAGATGCCGGGATCATCGCTATGCCAGCGGTACGCCCACGAATTTAAGTGGACAGTTGTACCAACAACATCCGAGAGGACTTTCGTCGGTACCAGAGGCACCCGATAGGCAGCGTGGTGATCCACCGCCATGTATGAGTTGCCATAGACGTCCTAAGGATACGTGGCTTGGTGGAAGTTAGCCAAATTTTCGGGATTCTATCTCTTGTTATGTGGTGCCCACCTCGGGGTTGGGTGGCTCGTACGAGGGAAAATGAGCTGGTCACGCTGGGGTCGAGCACAGGTGTGTAGAGAAGGTTCTCTGGTTCGTCAAATATTTCCATAACTTGTGGAAAACTCCTCCACCCCCAAAGGTTAAACCTTTACTTTACACATGGTTATAGCAGGTCAGACCGCTTTTCTGATTTCAATTAGAGTTATCCACAAGGAGCCTGTACCTTGGGGATAACATGTGGAAAGAAGTTATCCACAGGTGTGCATAACTGTGTGGAAACGCAGGACAGAGGATATTTCCTTCTGTGTACTAGGCAGTGAACAAAACGATCTTCGAGCCCAGGTTCAATCACGCTTTTGTTCGCCACCCGAACACCCCCATATTCTTTTGGATAGCCCAAAAGTTAACTCCTGCTATCCGATAGTGATAACCACGCACGCACAATCACACCCACGACAGAACAACTGAGCCGGAAACCTTATGAGTAATTCGAACTTCTCCATCGAGGAGCACTTCCCCGACATGTGGGATGCAATCATGCACGACTGGCTAGCTGATAGCTCCTCGGAATCCCCCGACCCGGATCTACCAGCGATTTCACCGAAACAGCGTTCGCTGCTGCGCAAGGTTAAACCGGTGGGGCTCATGGGTCGCATTGTTGTTCTGGAGACCCCCAATAGGTGGACCAAGGAATCGATCGAGCAAGACCTCATCGATCCCATCAAACACGTCCTTAAAACCCGGCTGGATCTGTCCGTCAGCCTTGCCATCACCAGCACCAATGGTGATTCTGCGGATAGCGATGCAGAGGAAACTACCCACGGCACTGGTGAAACTGGGCGCGGTACCCACGAAGGGGCGTCCACACCACAATCCGTAGCGACCGCAGAGGACCTTTCGAATACAGAGGTCGAACAACTCGTCACACAGGCCGAGGAAAAGAACAAGACAACCACGGAGGAAGCACAACAGCGCCGCGAGCACGACGCGGATGAGTTGGCGGGACAGTACTCGGCGAGCGAGAACCGAATCGACCCCAACCCTTCGCCCACGCCGCGGCATTGGACACACAAAGAGCAGGCAACTGCGGAGCAAACCTACAGGTCAGCCGCGCGCCACAGTTCGCCGACGCAACCTTCGTCGAACTTCAATGACGGCCTTGATGGCGACTCCCTGCTGAACAAGAACTACACGTTCGACAGTTTCGTCGTCGGCTCCTCCAACAACTTCGCCGCCGCCGCCTGCCGAGCAGTCGCCGAAGCTCCGGCCAAGGCGTATAACCCGCTGTTTATCTGGGGCGAATCCGGATTGGGCAAAACGCACTTGCTGCACGCCATCGGGCACTACGCCAAAGAGCTACAGCCAAACATGCGGGTGCAGTATGTGAGCTCGGAAGAACTGACCAACGACTTCATTAACTCCATTGCGAATGACACCCGCGAATCCTTCAAGCGCCGCTACCGCAACCTGGATATGTTGATCGTCGACGACATCCAGTTCCTGCAGAACAAGGAATCCACGCAGGAGGAGTTCTTCCACACCTTCAACGCATTGCACCAGGCCAACAAGCAGATTGTGCTGAGCTCCGACCGGCCGCCGCGGCAGCTGACCACCCTGGAGGATCGGTTGCGCACCCGCTTCGAGGGCGGGTTGATTACAGATGTTCAGACCCCGGATCTGGAGACGCGCATTGCGATTCTGACGAAGAAGGCGGAATCGGACAATGTGCAGCTTCCGGAAGACGTGAAGGTCCTCATTGCCAGCCGCTATGAGAAATCCATTCGTGAGCTGGACGGTGCTCTTATCCGCGTGACTGCTTATTGCGCCCTGAGCCACGAACCGCTAACCGTGGAGACCGCTGAGATTGCGCTGCGTGACATTTCGCCGGCGGATCAGGACGTGGAGATCGTGCCTCAGCACGTCATCGAGGTTGTGGCGAACTACTTCAACCTCACCACCGACGAACTAGTGGGCAAGGGAAGAGCCAAGAAGTTCGTGCAGGCCCGGCAGATCGCCATGTACCTGTGCCGCGAATTGACGGATCTGTCGCTGCCGAAGCTGGGAAGTTCCTTTGGTGGGCGCGACCACACCACCGTCATGTATGCCGAGCGTCGGGTGCGGGAATCCCTGTCGGAGAACAAGAAGGTGTTCGATCAGGTGCAAGAGCTCACCCAGAAGATCAAGTCTCATGCCCGGGATTAATCCCACAATGTGGCTTTGTACCCCCTAGCCGCTGTTGCTATCCGGGTGTGAGCCCCGAGTTACTAACAGTTATCCCCAGTTTTGCTTAGTTATCCACAGGCAGGCTGGGGATTACTCGTTGTGCCCTGACCTTGGGCGGCACCAGACTCGGGCGAGTTATCCACAATTCCACAAGGTTTTCCACAAGTGTAATTTCAATTTTGTAATTTAGGGGGTAAGGCGAACATGGCTTCGCAGCGAACCGGAAAAGCAGCAAAGGTTAGACACGTCACAAGACGTTCCCTGAACCGTTGGGGAAAACCGCACCTAAACTGGGGATATAGCAGTGGATGACATGTGTACAACCCGCCTGCCTTCCAAGTTATCCACAGGCGAGAAGCGTTATTCACAGCTTGTCCACCGAGACATCAACATCCCGACACGGCCTGCGAACTGCATGGATTAGGCTTTGTGCACAGGATCCACAACACCTACTACGACTGCTATCTCTCTAAATAAAAGGGAATAAACAGAAATAGAGCTTGTGGGTTAATCTTGATCAGACAAACCTCAACATGCGCTTCGCGCGTATGAGCAACGAGAGCAGCCACGAGAGCACGGAAGTTAAATTGAGCATGGATAGCCAGACAGTGAGTTTCATTGTTCCCAAGGATGACTTCGCATCCGCCCTTGGTTGGGTAGCCCGCTCCCTGCCCAGCAAGCCGACCCAGCCCATCCTTCGCGGTGTGATGATCGTTGCGGATGACGATGGATTGGAACTATCCGGATTCGATCGCGAAGTCTCTACCCGCGTACGCATCAATGCAGAGGTCAACGAACCAGGCAAGATTCTCGTCGCCGGCAAGCTGGCCTCCGATATCGTCGGTTCCCTTCCGAACAAGCCGATCAATATCGAGTTCGACGGCACCACCGTGACCCTCAAGACTGGCAAGTCTAAGTTCGAACTTCCTGCCATGACGATCGAGGACTACCCGGTTCTTCCTGAACTCCCGGACGTCACTGGCACCATCGATCCAAACCTGTTTGCAGAATCGATTGCGCAGGTCGCAGTGGCTGCGGGTCGTGACGATACTCTGCCGATGCTCACCGGCGTCCATGTCGAAATCGACGGCGAAAATGTCATTATGGTCGCCACCGATCGCTTCCGTCTGGCAGTCCGCAGCTTCCAGTGGAATCCTGCGCAGGCTGATGCGCAGGCGAAGCTCCTCATCCCGGCCCGTACCTTGGCTGACACAGCGCGTTCCATGGATCCCGCAAACACCGATCCGATCGAGATCGCTGTGGGTACGGGCGAGGACATCGGTGCAGACGGCCTGCTCGGTATCTCAACGGAATCCCGCCACACCACCACCCGCCTGCTCGACGCGGAATTCCCGAAGTTCCGCCCCCTGCTGCCGAAGACCCACACGGCTCTAGCCAGCGTAGAAATCGCCCCACTGCAAGAGGCCATCAAGCGCGTATCCATCGTCGCCGAGCGCAATTCGCAGATCCGCATGGACTTCAAGGACAACACCGTCACCCTGTCCGCGGGCGGTAGCGATGTTGGTTCCGCGACGGAAACCCTGGACTGCGCTTTTGCCGGCGAACCGCTGGTCATCGCCTTCAACCCGAGTTACCTCAAGGAAGGCCTGGTGGCTATCCACACGCCGCGCGTTGTTTTTGGCTTCACCATGGCCTCCCGTCCGGCAATTCTGCTGCCAGATCCGGGTGACCTGCCGGAAGCCGATGCAGAAGGCAACTTCGCTACCCCGGAAACCGACTTCACTTACCTGCTGATGCCGGTTCGCCTTCCGGGCTAAACGACGTTAAACGACGCGTTACCGTTGACTCACCGTGTATGTCTCGAATCTTCGTCTGAGTAATTACAGGTCGTGGGAGGAACTCGACCTGCAACTGAAGCCTGGCATCACGATCTTTTCCGGCCCCAACGGCCACGGTAAAACCAATATTGTCGAGGCCCTCGGATATCTGGCCCACCTCAGCTCCCACCGCGTTAACACTGATGCGGCCCTGGTGCGGCGTGGCGCGGATCTAGCCAACGTATCCGCCACTGCTGTCAACAACGGTCGCGAACTCACTGCTCATCTGGCTATTCGGGCGCGGGGGGCGAACCGTGCGCACATCAATCGGGCAGCCATGAACTCTCCGCGCGAAATCCTTGGCGTGGTTCGTACAACGTTATTCTCCCCGGAAGACCTCGCTTTGATCCGGGGTGAGCCGGAGCAGCGCCGCCATTTCCTGGATACGATCATGATCGCCCGCTACCCGCGCCTAGCTGCGGTGAAAGCGGATTACGACAAGGCCCTACGCCAGCGCAACGCCCTGCTTCGTCAGTCGGCCTTTGCCCTGCGCCTTGTTGTCGGCGCACCGAAGGGGGCTAGCCACAACCTTTCGGAGGAAATCAAAACTGATGCCGAGTCGGCCCTTGCCACCCTCGACGTGTGGGATACGCAATTGGCCGCGCTCGGCGCGCAGATCATGTCAGCCCGTGTGCAGATCGTCCATGATCTGGCTCCTCATCTGCAGCAGACCTACCAGTCGTTGGCCCCGCAGTCGCGTCCGGCGCACATGGCTTACACCTCTACCATTGATACGGAACTGGCTGAGCTGGGCATTTACCTTGGCACCAGCGAACCCGACCAGCCAACGGCATTGCTCAGCCCCGAGATCGCTGAGGCCACGCTCTTGCAGGCCTTCGCCGCTAAGCGCTCCCAGGAGGTCGAACGCGGAACTACGCTGCTCGGCCCCCACCGCGATGATCTGAAATTGATGCTCGGTCAGCAACCCGCCAAGGGTTATGCCTCCCACGGCGAGTCCTGGTCTTTCGCCCTGTCGCTGCGCCTCGCTGCCTTCTTTATGCAGCGCGGGGACGGGGTTGAGCCCGTCGTTATCCTCGACGATGTCTTCGCGGAGCTTGATTCTTCACGACGCCACCACCTCATCGACCTCATCTCCAGCGCCGAGCAAGTCCTCATCACGGCTGCGGTGGACGAAGACATCCCAGAGGCACTGCGGGATGCGGCGAAGATTTACACTATTGACGAGCTCAAGGCTTCTGCCACCGACGACACGGGAGCTATTGAGGTTGAGGATGTCGCGGCGCGTAGCGTGAAGGGTGGCGAGAACGATGGCGATTGATCCGGTAGCCCAGGCCCTCGCTGCTATGAAGAAGGCTGGTGGTTCCCCGCAGGCCGAGTTGCCGACGGTGGCGTCACCAAGAAAAGACAAGAAGAAAACACCTGGTAGAGCCACCAGATACAAGACACGTTTGGATGGGCGCCTTGACCGCAGCTATCGCGATCCGAAGCGTTTCGGTGCGCTAATCGGGCGGGAGATCAAGCGCCAGGGCTGGCAGCAGCGCGTCAGTGTCGCCCGGATCATGAACGCCTGGCCGGAGCTGGTGGGCGACAAGATTGCTGAACACACCCGGCCGGTGCGCTACGAGGAAGAGGCGCAGATTCTGGTGGTGGAGTGCGATTCCACTCCGTGGACTACGCAACTGCGGTACATGCAGACCGTGATTCTGCAGGCCATCGCCAAGCGTGCCGGGGAGGACGTGGTGGCGCAGTTGCGGATCGAGGGACCGAACATCCGGCGACCGAAGTATGGCAAGCTCCGCGTGAAGGGTCGTGGCCCACGGGATGACTTCGGATAAAGATTTCCAGCGCATGGATCGGCCCAAACGGCCTGTCCAATGGCGCCTTTAGGGCTCCGACGCGGTAGAATGGGGTGGTTATTTAGGCGCGCGAGAAAAGGAGTTTGACCCACCGTGGCTGAACCACAGAAGCAAAGCAACTACGGCGCGAGCTCGATTACGATCCTGGAAGGCCTGGAGGCTGTCCGCAAGCGTCCGGGTATGTACATCGGATCCACCGGTGAGCGCGGCCTGCACCACCTGGTGTGGGAAGTTGTGGACAACTCGGTTGATGAGGCTATGGCGGGCTACGCCAAGGAGGTCAGCGTTACGCTGCTGGCCGACGGTGGCGTGCAGGTTGTCGATGACGGTCGTGGCATCCCGGTGGAGGATCACCCGACTGGCCCGCCGACCGTGCAGGTTGTCATGACGCAGCTGCACGCCGGCGGTAAGTTCGACTCGGACTCCTACGCAGTATCCGGTGGTCTGCACGGTGTGGGTATTTCGGTAGTTAACGCCCTGTCCACCCGCATGGAAACTGAGATTAAGCGCGATGGGTACCTGTGGCGTCAAAACTTCGAGATGGCGGTGCCCGAGGAGCTGCAGCAGGTCAAGAAGGCCCGCGGAACCGGCACGACACAGCGTTTTTGGCCGGACCCAGAGATCTTTGAGACCGTCGAGTTTAACTTCGACACGGTGGCAAAGCGCCTGCAAGAGATGGCTTTCCTGAACAAGGGTCTGACCATCAAGCTGATCGATGAGCGCGAGCACCTCGAGGACGACGAGGAGCTGGAGAGCGCAGCCGAGGATGCGGCAGCTCCGAAGTCCGCAGAGGAAAAGGCCGCCGAAGCGGAGAAGAAGAAGGGCCCGCGCACGCGCGTATTCCACTACCCGGAGGGCCTTAAGGATTACGTCGCCTACATCAACCGCAAGCGCACCGCGATCCACCCGACCATCGTCTCCTTCGACGTGGCTGAGGAAGATCACGAGGTAGAGGTCGCACTGCAGTGGAACAGTGGCTTTAGCCAGTCCGTTCACACCTTTGCGAACACCATCAATACCTTCGAAGGTGGCACGCACGAGGAAGGCTTCCGTGCGGCGCTGACCTCCCTGATGAACCGCTACGCCCGCGACCACAAGCTGTTGAAGGCCAAGGATCCAAAGCTCAGCGGCGATGACGTGCGTGAGGGCCTGGCGGCCGTCATTTCCGTGCGCGTCGGTGATCCGCAGTTCGAGGGTCAGACGAAGACCAAGCTCGGAAACACCGAGATCAAGGGCTTCGTGCAAAGGGCAGTGAATGAACACCTGGCGGATTGGCTGGATGCCAACCCGGCCGAGGCGAAGGCCATCGTCGAAAAGGCAGTGGCCTCCGCGCACGCACGCGATGCTGCCCGAAAGGCGCGCGACATGGTGCGCCGCAAATCGGCCTCCGACATCGGTGGCCTGCCGGGTAAGTTGGCGGACTGCCGTTCCCGCGACCCGAAGCTCAGCGAACTGTACATCGTGGAGGGTGACTCCGCAGGTGGCTCCGCAAAGTCCGGTCGCGATTCCATGTACCAGGCCATCCTGCCGCTGCGTGGCAAGATCCTGAACGTCGAGAAGGCGCGCATGGATAAGGTGCTGAAGAATAACGAGGTTCAGGCAATCATTACTGCCCTGGGCACCGGCATCCACGACGAGTTTGACATTAAGAAGCTGCGTTACCACAAGATCGTGCTAATGGCCGATGCTGATGTTGACGGCCAGCACATCGCAACGCTGCTGCTCACCCTGCTGTTCCGCTTCATGCGCCCCCTGGTGGAGGAGGGCTACGTCTACTTGGCCCAGCCGCCGCTGTACAAGCTGAAGTGGGCGAAGGGCGAACCGGGCTTCGCCTTCAGCGACCGCGAGCGCGACCAGCAGCTGGAAGAGGGCCTGGCGCAGGGCCGCAAGATCAACAAGGACGACGGTATCCAGCGCTACAAGGGTCTGGGCGAGATGAACGCCAAGGAGCTGTGGGAGACCACCATGGATCCGACGGTGCGCACCCTGCGCCGCGTGGACCTGGAGGATGCGGCCGCCGCCGATGAGATCTTCAGCGTCCTCATGGGCGACGACGTTGTGGCCCGCCGCAGCTTCATCACCAAGAACGCCCGCGACGTTCGCTTCCTTGATGTTTAATCAAGTGTTGTGAGCGATTCGAAACACCAAGCGAAAACCACTCGAACTCCGCAGCGCCGCGAGCCTGCCTTGCTGCCGGTCACGATGGCGGATGGCACCACCTCGCAGGTGCGCCTGTTTCTGCCCGGTGCGCCGAAGGTCGGGGAGGAAGGTAGTGACGCCACCGCCTCCGGCCACGCCGCAATGCCAGCACATAGCCCAGCGGATGCTGCGTGGGATCGCGCGCGACCGGTGATTGTGGTCTGGCCCGGCTTTGGAATGGGTGCCCGCTATTATGACCCCATTGCCTGGGAGTTGGCCGACCGCGGATATCCGGTGATTACCGGCGAATTGCGTGGCCAGGGTTCGTCCACGGCGCGAGCCAGCCGAAAGCACAAGTGGGGTTACCACCATCTGGCTTCTGGGGATTATCCGCGAACGATTCGGGCGGCGAAGGAGGCGCTGGGCGTCAATAAAAATCACCCCACGTTAATGCTGTGCCATTCGATGGGCGGACAGATCGGCTCGCTATTTCTTGCCCGGCCCGAAGCCGAGGAGCTGGGCATTCGCGGAATGATGGGCGTGGGTTCCGGCACGCCTTATTACAAAGGCTTTAAGGGGAAGCAGCGCATGCGGCTGCAATGGGGTACTTACCAGATCATGCTGAATATCCTGCTGTTCGGCTATCAGCCTGCCGGTGCGTTGGATTTGGCGGGGTATGGCCGGCAATCGGGGGTACAACTTCGGGAGTGGTTCCGCTACGGGCAGTCGAACCGGCTGCATAAGCTGCGGGATCAGGACATGGACTACGAAGAGGCGAAGAAGTCCGTGCGTTTGCCGGTGCTGTTTACGCGTTGTGCCAATGATGAGGATTGTCCCTTGGCTTCGGCGCAGCACTTGGCGGACGAGCTTCCGGCGGCGCAGGTGAAGGTGGAGGAGCTGGATTCGCAGCTAGGCCACAACCGGTGGGCGCGGGAGCCGAAGCTGGTTTCCGATCGGCTGGAGGAATTCTGGCGAGAGATCGCCAAGTAGCCAGGGTGGCGGCTAAAGAACGCAAATACCCGCGCCCCTTCGGGTTGTGAAGGGGCGCGGGTTAGTGCTTAAGCGAACGTTGTCGCTGGTGCCTTGAGAAGCGTGCCTTATGCTTCGCGGCGAGCGAACATCATCCAAGCGCCGGCGATCATGGAGATCAGAGCCAGGCCAGCCAGGATGGAGATCTCCGGCTTAACGCCGGTGTTAGCCAGCTGAACCTTGCGCTCTGCCGGAGCCTCAGCCTTCGGAGCTGCGGGCATAGCCTCGCCCTTTGCCTCAGCGGCAGGTGCCTCAGGCATAGCCTCGCCCTTAGCGTCAGCCTTCTCGCCGCCCTTTGCGTCAGCCTTCGGAGCCTCAGCCTTGGCATCGTCCTTCTTCTTGTCGTCCTTCTTCTCTTCAGACTTAGCCTTATCCTCAGCCTTGTCGCCGGAGTTACCCAGGACTGCACCCAGAACGCCCAGGGCAGTGATGCCACCTGCAACGCCGGCAGCGATCTTCTTCTGCTTTTCGGTCAGCTCGACTTCCTTCTTGCCCTTGTCCTTGTCCGGTGCCGGGGTGGTGGTGGACGGTGCCGGGG
>NZ_KV799272.1:0-299 GCF_001809885.1 Corynebacterium sp. HMSC058E07 | reverse complement strand
TCCGGCTTCTTAGTAACGGTCACCTTAGCGGTCGCATCGTCAGTGGAACCGTCCGGGTAGGTAGCGACAACCGGGATGTCATAATCGCCAGGCTTTACGGCCAGCCCCGGCTTGACAGTGATGGAGCCATCCTCGTTGACGGTAGCCCAGTCCGGAGCACCTTCACCAGCAGTGAACTTCACGCCACCAGCAGCACCTTCCGGCGCAGCAACGGTCGCAGTGCTCTCCTGCTCCACATCAGTAGTACCGGTGTACTGCGGATCGTGAATCTCGTTGGCAGGCTTCACCGTAACAGTGAC
>NZ_KV799271.1:177744-219457 GCF_001809885.1 Corynebacterium sp. HMSC058E07 | reverse complement strand
CAAGCGTTACACCACACTAAGGGACGCAACCCCGCGAAGTCCTGCAGGGCACGCAGAAACAACCAGAACCATCATTCCACTGGTCCTTCGTTCGACCAGTTATGTCCTGAAGCGACAACCTCTAAATCCGACCAGAGCAACAATTCGGAATCAATGTTTTGTGCCTCGGAGGTCATTTCCATCAGAAACATGAGATCCCGAATCATTGTCGGTATGAGGTTCTTTTTCACCACGTAATCGCGGATCACTCGTCGGATATTTGCATCGGCGGTTAACTCATTTTCCGCCACAGCATCAAACGCTGCCGGAATTGAAATCTTCGACTTATACAAATCCGCAATGTCGTAAACAAACGCGCGTTCCGTGCCTTGGTGAATTACGCCCAAGGAGGGAATGAATCCCAGCGAAACAATAACGGCATGAGCCACACCATAAAGTGCTGCATTCGCTGCAGTAAGAGTCCGGTTAATCGGGTCACCGGTAGAAAAGTTCTGCGGATCGTACATCCGTTTCTTCCAAGGCACCCCGGTTCGCTCGGCCTCCGCCAGGTAGACTTTCTTCATCCGGGATCCCTCACGCCCACGCAGCTGTGCCATCGTCGCACTTGAAATATCTTCGCCGGGGAAGCGCATGGCGTACATCTGTCGTGCGCAGAAAAGCCTGCGGCGCTGGTTACTTACTATTGACGCCTGCGCCTCCGCCGCTGCCGAAGAATTCGAAAGCGAACGGCCAGATGCGTAGTAGCGCACGCCTTTTTCCCCAACCCATACGACGGAAACCCCGGAGTCCCCTAGCAGAGCCATCGCTGCGTAAGTCACTTTCGTACCTGGGCCAAGCATTAAGGCAGCAATACCTGCCGCAGGCACATGGGTGATGCCGCGTTCATCCGTGAAGGTAACAGCGTTGTTATCGCGATTAACTACGCAGCGCTCGGCGTATAGAAACGAGATCCGATCCTGCACGCGCGGTAGGATCGGACGATCCATGGGCGACTTCGAAGGGTGCTGTGCCACTGCGATATCCCTAGTCTGGCTTGCCGGTAATGGGCTTGGCGAGTGTCAGTAAGCCACAACCGTAGGCCTTGCCTCGCCCGATGCCTTCGACGAGTGCTTTCTTGAAGCTTTCGGCATCGTCAATCTGCAGTGTGCCGCGGTATCGCACCGTGCCAATCACAACCTGGCGGCCCTTGGAGTTGTTCACCGACTTCGAGAAACGCAGTGTTTTTCGTTCCACGATGAGGGTTTCCAGAGGGGTGAAGCCACAGCTTTTAGCCTTGGCGTTGAACCATTCCAATTGTGCTTCCTCACCTACCAGTGCGGTGAGTTTGCCACGGGTTCCGCGTGGGGAACCAGGAGCCTTTTTAGCAGCCACAGGGTTCAGAACCACCTCGAAGTGCCAATGCTGTCCATCTTCCAGTGCCCCGAGCAGACGGTCGTATCTTGCCTTTTGCGGTTCAGTTTGGGAACCCGTTTGCTCAGCGATTTTGTTCGGATCGCAGTTATCCGGTCCGACGATGTAGACAGCATGCTCGTCTGTGCCTCGGAGTTTTCCGTCTTGGCGCCAGAGGATACGTTCCTTGTCGGCTACTTCTTTAGGAAAGCAACTCAGAACCGCAGCGTGCATAGCCTGCGGATTACCCAGCAGTTTTCGCGCTTGGCGACTACGGGGATCTAGGTGAAGTCGTGTGAAGGTCGTCATGCCTGCATCACCGCCTCCATAAATGGGTCGTTGGTCGAACCGAGGCCATTCTCGATGGGCACACCCGTCTGGTCTTGGACGACATCCCGCCATCCGTACTCTCGATGCTCTTGAGAGAAGGAGATCGGTACGTCTCGAGTAGCAATGCCAGTTTCACCACTCGTGGCGTCACGAAAAATAGGCAGCGAGAGTTTCGGCGCCCGAGTCTTTCTGTGTGCGCGGGTGGCCTGCCAGTCGGTAGCTCGCAGCGCGTCGACGGCCGAGCCACGGAAAGTTCCGAGGTAGAGGGTCGGGGGAGCAGGGCACGATCGACGCCCAAGGAATAACGGGAAGCGGGGGCGTTGGACGGCACTTGCGAGTTCGTCGATGAAGGGTTCATTGTCTGATTCGACGGCAGCGACGAAAACAGCATCCTCAAGGTAGTACCGCGTGACCAGGTTCGCGTTGTCCTTTGGCCTTTTCTGCCATGGCTGAGCAGTCTGGTAGTCCCGCAGTAGGGAACCAGGCTGATCCACACGAACGGCGAACGTTAGAGCCGCAAGATCTTGCAGGTCGTCAGTGCGCTGGCGCCCTTGTGCAGCGGCTAGAAGCCCCAGCACGCCGGACTTGGTGGGAACCTGTTCGGTGGCGCGTTGCTTGAATCGGCTGCTGGCGCCCCACGACTGCATGGGGCCAGAGAGCCTGAGTAGGAGGGTGGAAGGCATTAGCGCTCCTGAGTGGCAGCTTCTGCGACAGCTTCGACGAGCTCGGGCAGAGTGGTCTTCTTGGCCAGATCGATCTCGATGAAAGCGTCCGCCAGGTCGCCCAAGGACATCACGAAGGCGGCCTGTGGGACGAAACCGTAGGTGTTTTGGATCTGCTCGGCTTCGCGAGCCAGACGATCGGCAGCGGACTTGCGGCGGCCCTGGTTGTTTTCGGAGACCACGGGCTCTTCGAATGCGTTGACTAGGGAGATGGAGCGGTCATTTCGGACGGTGACGTACACGAGCTCCGGCACACTGTTGTGTGCGAAGGTGTTCTGCTTACCAGTCGGCAGTGAGGTGATGAAGCTGTGGGTGAATGCCTTGATGGCTTCAGCGGTGGCATCCTGGTTGCCGAGGTTTTCGGCAAGCGAATCAACGTCAATCGTAGCGAATCGGTAGAGCGTCGAAGACATCATCTGAACGGTGCCCATCATTGCTGCACCGACCTCTTCGTCGGCCTCTACCATGTCGTCGACCGCGGTATAGAAGTCAAACTCCGGCTCGGACTCGTGCACACCGATGGCGTGCGCGACCTGCACGGATGCATCTACGTTGAAATCCGGAGCATCGGCGACCATACGGCCGAACATACTGATGTCGACCCCGTGCTCCTGGTCGAACAGTACGCTGGCTTCTTTCTTAGTGAACTTCTTGTCTTCGCGATGCTCAATTGCGTATTCGGCGAGGTTGGTCACTTGGCGCACACTGAGGAAGAGGAGGTAGCCCAGTTCAGACTTCTGCTCAGCTTCGTCGGAATCTGCATTTGCCGGCTTCCGCTTCGTCAGCTTGAATCCGGCCGTGGTGAAGATCTTCTCCGCGAGGGCAGTTGCTTCGGCTTCTTCGATGGCGCTATCCAGTTCCTGAATGCGGTCAGCAACCAGTTCGATTACACGGCGGGTACGGTAGCCGACGAAGCCGGTAGGGAGCTTCTCTCCGAAATCTTTGCGAATGGCTCGCTTCCAGGCCTGGGAGGAGACACGCTGGCGAGGAGCTCCGCCAAAAATGGCCGTCTTGGGTGCACCAGTGTCGTCGCGATTGATCAGGCTCGGCGGGAGAGTCTGCAGGGCGTGGAAGTCGATGGTGATAGACATGGAAGAATCCTTTCGAGATAGGGAAGTTTAGTTTTCTTGGGCGGAAAGGGAGTTGTTGATGTCGCGCGGGTACCGGGCAAAAGCGAAATCGCGACCCCAGCGCAATAAAACGCCGTTACGGGTGCGAGGGTTCGATAGTTTGCGTAGGTCTGCGGCGAACCAGCCATAGTTGAAGCGGAGGTCTTTGGAACGCAACAGCGAGATGAGGGAGCGGGTTTGAACAAGCCGGGACTGGGCAGTGCGTGCCAAAACTAGAGCATCGAAACGTCCCTTAATTGATTTCGATTCGCTTGTGTGAGCCAAGCGGCCGCAAGCAGCAGCGAAGGAGCGGGAACTATCGTGAACTTCGTGCGTTGCGCCCTGCATGTGGAGAGCGAAGAAAGTCAGCGCATGGAATGCGGCCTCCTCGGAAGGGGACGGTGCATCGCCGCGTCCGATCTCTTTCTCGGACAAGGGAACTACTAAGGAAGACAAAACACTCTCGAAAATGAGAGGGCTTTTTAGTACGGGCTGGCCGGCCGATTTGCGGAGTTCCGCAAGAGTTCCTCGCGCCTGAGCCTGATTAGGGTAGCCAGTGCGGCCAAGATAGTCGGCTTGTAGTTGGCTACACGTTGCGGCGATCGCTGAGCTCAGCCGTGGCTGATCATCAGTTAGTTGATCCATCGTTGTTTCCTATTCTTGGTGGGCAGTGTTGTTGAATGGTGGCCTTTATCGCGGGACTGTGCGTGGAAGAATCTCGCGGAGCTTCTTCCGCAGCCAGCTCATGACTGTTCCGGCAGATACGAAGCGTTCGTCACCATTGTTTTCGATGATTCTGCCTATGAGTGCCTTGGGGCCGGCCCCTACGAGAAGCACGTCCGCGTGTTGGAGTACAGCGTTGTGAACAGTCAGTTCCCATTCTTTGAGCCGGGGCTCCAGATCTGCATCATGGAGAGTCTTCATCCATTCGCTAAATCTCGGCTCCAGCTCGGCCAGTAGGTTATCGGTTGCGGCGGGTTGGAACTCGTATTCTCCACCTGCCGCTTGGAAGAGTTGACCTGCGAAGCTGCCCAGCATAGTGCCAGCTTGGCTCGTTGCAGCTGCCAAGTTGAGCACAGCCTGGCGCTGGTCGACGGCTGACTGGGGCAACAACTCGAGAGGCAGTTCGATCCGAGTGCTAATGCTGATGTCTACCACGGAGCTATTTGAGCCGTATTGCATGGAGGCCATGGAGACATTCAATGTCTTCGGTAGTTCAACTCCGTTTTCTTCCAGATATGCAAGCTGGTCGATAGTCTTGGGGCGCTCAGGAGCTCGGTTCTTTTTGTCGTAAATCGGGTCAGTCTTGAGCGCGATCAAGGGTTCCAAGCTCCGCCACATCGTCCGCTGAGCTTCGAGTGGCTTTGGGTAATAGACGTCTAGGTCCCGAGTGGACTTGTTCTTGCTGAATCGATAGGGCGTCATCGGATCGTCCTTGACGTTCGCATTCGCTTTGGGAATACGATCGCCGTTCGAAACCAGAACCTGGGTGATCACACCATCTTCTGGGAAGAGACGGACTCGCCTGGATTGCCAAGTCAGAATCTCCGCAGGCCCCTTGGGATAGATGCCGTCCTTGTTAGCGGGGTCAATTCGTTGAGCGGAGGTATCTGGCTCGCGTTCCCAAACCGGGTGATCATCCTCAGCCTGTAGCGCCTTGTCCGTGGTGTTTAATGCCAAGGTTTCCTGGAGGTTGGACCCGAGGATGATCGTTGCGGTAATGGCTCCGGTCCAGCCCGTGCCGATCGGATAGCCCCTTCCGCCTTTGACCCTGGGGTCGCCAACAGCACCGGATTTGATTCCGGAGTAGTCGTAAGCCTGGATGTATACCAGCCAGCGGGCGGCCTCGGCGTAGGCAAGCGAGAGTGCACCATTTCCGGCGCGAAGCGTGAAGTAATCATCTTCAAATTCCGGAACGATTCGGCGCACATCGGCAGTTGCATTTTTACTTGTATGCAGGTCAGCTACCTGCATGAATGGCTTTTTGGAATCCAGTAGGTCGAAGCGATCAGCGTGGCGATCCAGGTAGTCGAGAACAGTGTCGTCAGCCTGGTTTTCTGCGGCAGATTCCAGTCTTTCGGGTATCCAATCGACCATATCTAGTTCTTCGCCAGGATCCAGATCGAGATTTTCCCGGTGAGCGCACCAGTAGATCGCCAGAAGTAGGCGGTAGATGGCGGCATCCTGCAGAGGACTATCACCGCGGATGGAAGCAACCGAATGGGAACCGTCGAAGATTTCGCGCAGGCTGAGCTCTGAAGTGGAGCCGTCGGTCAGCATCGTGAGAATCCACGGCCGATCGAGGAGACTAAAGCTCTCCGTCACGATAACCCTTCCTTTCGTGTGTAGGTTCTGTGGTTCATGTGCAAGGGTGGTTGGGTTGTATCACTTTCCTAAGGTGGTCGAAACGAACTAATCGCTTCCTCTAAAGCTATCTGCGGGCTAAACACTTCTGGTCCCATTCTGGAAAATCGGGAAACCAGCTGTTTGTAAACCCAAAAGATCCGAGTATCTGATCTTTACGCCCAAGAGTGTGGTCTCGAGCTTTTCGTCCAGCCGAAGTGCGACCTGCCCCTTGAGCAAATAATGCTCCATCCAACCTTCAGGAGTTTGATCTTCGAGCTCGTCTACCGTTCGGTCCCAGACAGCGTCGAATCGCGTAAACATAGCAGGCAGGCGCACTGTAGACGCAGCGAGGCGGAAGGCCGTGTCAAAGTCCGGAACAGTCGTGTTCTCCAGAATCCTGGTTGAATGATCGTCACTTCCATCCTCGAGGGGTATGTAACCGTAGTCATCGTTGATGATGGGAATGACTTCGATACTGCTCTCGGCATCTCGAACTGAAGCAGTGGCCTTAACCTCTTCCTGTGAGCGATCGCGGACTAGCTGCTCGTAAAGGGTATCGAGCCTATTTCCAGTCTTCCCGGGGCTTGGGATCCTAAAGACTCTTGACTTCGATTTATCCGCGAAACTGCTGGCAAGGAACCTTGTCCGAGAACTTTCCCAGCGTTCTGCCCATGCCGTAGGAAAGTCGTGTTCCGCGTCGAAGTCGTAAGCCTTCTGAACCAAATCTGGTACGTCAGAGGGTCGTCGGAAGCCTTCGTTTGCCACCGTAGAAGTGATCAGCTGGTAAGTCGTAAGTAGAAGCGCATCGTCGTAGATATACGCCGTACCCGGATCCCATTCAGGCATCGGCGAGGTGTTTGCGATTCCTCGAATGTAGATGCGGGCATTGCGGAGCTTCTCCGGCCGGTCGCTGTCTGGCCGTTTGTGGCGATGCAATCGCCCCGCCCGCTGAATTATCAGGTCCATTGGTGCGATGTCGGTGATTAGAACGTCGGCGTCAATATCAAGGCTCTGCTCTAGAGTCTGCGTGCCACAAACGATGCGTAGGGTAGGGCGCCCTTGTCCTCTATGTGACGCCGGCCCCAGCTCGCTAAGGAGTTCCTCTTCGTGGCGAGTGCGGTCGAGCCCGGTGAATGCGGAGTGATGAAGGCGAACGTCACCGGGAAACGCCTCTTCCAAGGCCGCGAATGCTTCCTGAGCTCGCTTGATGGTGTTGCAAATAATGAGAGCGACGCCGCCGTCGGAGCAAAGTCCAGAAACCAGATCCGTCAACTGCTCGACGGAATCGTCGATGATTTCCATCTTCGCGTGCATGTCGTCAGGCCGAGGAGGGACAGCTTTTTCGCTGGTCCCCTCAGAGTCCACCAAGGTGAGAAGAGGATAACCTTGGCCAGCCAGGGCTAGGTCCTTCTTTGTGATTTGGCCACCATAAGCGGTAACAAGTTCTTTCTTGCGGTTAGTTGGCAGAGTCGCCGACAACAAGATGACCGGTACGCCATATGCCGCTAGCCAGCGCAAAGTTTCAGCAAGGTATTCGTTGGTGTAGGTCGAGTAGGCGTGAACCTCGTCGAAAATTACGACTTTGCCTGCGAGTGCCAGGTGGCGAAGCATGGAGTGCCGAATCTGTAACGCCATCATCAGTACTTGATCGATGGTTCCGACCACGAAGTTTGATAGCAGTCCGTTCTTGCGCCCGGATAGCCAGTCGGTGGCAGTAACCGTTCCATGGTCAGTGCAATCCTCGCCGATATCACGGTAGCGGAGCTTGCGATAGTCCTTGTTGAGTCGGTTCTTACCGTGAGCTAGATAAAGAGAAGATACGGCAGAGCTTTCGGTGATATTTCCAACCCAACGAGAGAATCTTTTGAAAAGGCCATTGGCAGTTGCCATGGTGGGGGCTGCAAGTACAGCGCCGCTGGCATGATTCTGTTGTGCAAGCAGTTGGGCAGCATAGAGAGCTGCTTCGGTCTTCCCTTCGCCCGTAGGGGCTTCAATGATCAGTAGTGAGGGACCGGGGGTGTTCCCATTGAGTAGCTCTGCGGTTGCCAGTTGTACAGGGCGCGGGGTGGCACTTTCTGGCCAGGTAAAGCTTGATCTGTAGTTTGGGGCGATTTGGGAGGGATCGCCATCAAGTTTCTTGAACTCGGTGTGGAGATCAAACTCGGCCAGAGACATCCCCTTATTAATGCGGTCGGATTGAGAGCCCTCAAAGCGAAGCGGGAAGAAGTTAGTGTTTGACGCTAGCCAATCGCACATCACCATAAACCCCGTCATGATTTGAATGGCCGCTGTCGGGGTTCTTCTTTTGATGGCCTCGAGGGCAGGTTGGACGTGACTCGTAGCGGCGAGAGCATCCAGAATTTCATCGACGGCGATTTGCCACTCGGTAGGGTAGCTATCAACGAATGACGCGACAGCTTTTCGTCCGCTGGCGTCAAGCCAGCCATGGTGAGCTTCGACGGTTTGGGCGAGAGACAATGCTGCTGGTGGTTTGAGACCTCTGCCCTTGAGCCATCTCGCCAGAAGTTCGCGCGAATAGAGCGGGTGGGCAAGGCTGGCGATCTCTTCGTCCGCGCTCAGGTCAGGTATTGGGACGCCAGCTCTTTCCAGCGGGTAAAGCAGTGGGGTGTTGGTCTCTGGGGAGCGGAGTTTTCGGATAAAAGGTGCTGACAGTTTTCCGCAATCATGTGCGGAAATGAGGAAAACTGTGAGTGAGCGAATCTGTTCGGGGGAGAGCTTCGTGCTGCGACTGAGGAAGTCCTTGATCTGTGGGGAGAGCCAGGAATCCCAAAGATAGGTTGCCACCGCGCCGGAATCTACCAGGTGTTGGACGAGCGACATCGGGCCGGTCTCATCGCCCGATTTGGCTAGGAATGCACTGGCCGTGGGGGAGAAGCTGTCGACCGCGCCATTCCAGGAATTTAAATCGAACAGTGGTGTGTTGTGGGGGTCTGTCATGTCCGTTGGCTTTCGTAGTGTTGTGTTCTACAGACAAAAGTAGCAGAGAAGTATAAACCATGCAATGCCAAGTTCAAAAAAATTTAAAGCGTGCCGCGAGCTGGGTGGAGTCTTCAGTTTTGTAGGGTGGGGAGCTGGTGATGCCCATGTCTCCCAGCGACAGCTGGGATGAGCCGTTGGCTTTGCACGGTTCGGTGCATGGGGTCACATGCTCCCCGCGCCAGCGGGGATTTCTTAGAAACCAGAGCTTAACGCCCTACAGCCCCAACCCCTCAATCCCATGCACCGTCACCGTCTCGGATAGCGCAACACGGCCCGGGGCGGTCTTGTACACCGGGCTGGATTCATCGGCACGGCCGAAGGTCAGCGCGGTCACCAGCTTGTACTCCTCATCCACGCCCAGGAACTCGCGCACCGTCGGCGCCAGCAGGGAGATCATTCCCTGGGGAACTCCGTGGTAGCCGTGGGCAGTCAGGGAGAGCAGGAAGTTCTCCGCGTACGTGCCCTGGTCAAAAGCGGCACGAACACGATCCCCGATCGGCGGGATGAACATCAGCGCCGAGTACGGGGCGCCGAAGAAACGCAGGTTCTCGCGAACGAACTCCGTACGCGCCTCCCTATCCTCACGGGCAATGCCCAGCAGCCCGTACATCTTCGCCGCCAGCTCCTTAGAGCGCTGCGGGTGTACGCCCTCGCCGTAATCCACAGTGAAGTCGGGGTTCAGTCCGTTGGTATCGAACTCCTCGATCAGCGCGGCACTCAAGTCCTTCAACTTTTGGCCACCGATCACGTGGACGTTCCACGGCTGGGTGTTGGAGTTCGAGGGCGCGGACTGGGCGTCCAAAGAAACCCCCTCAACTCACTCACCGTGAGGGCGTCAAGAATCCGTTAAGAACGCCCAACAGTGAGTCACCTTGCTTTCATTTCTTAAAAGTGATCAGCGTTACTTATTATGAGACCTATGTCTGAACCAACTGTTTCCAAAACAATGATTGAGCTCAAGGGAGTGAACAAACACTTCGGCGAGTATCACGCTCTTCGAGACATCAACCTCGAAGTCCCCGCAGGCCAGGTCGTGGTCATCCTCGGCCCCTCCGGATCCGGCAAGTCCACGCTGTGCCGCACCATCAACCGCCTCGAAACCATCGATGAAGGCGAAATCCGCATCGACGGCGAACTGCTGCCCGAAGAGGGCAAGGACCTGGCCAAGCTCCGCGCTGAGGTCGGCATGGTGTTCCAGCAGTTCAACCTGTTCAGCCACAAGACCATCCGCGATAACGTCACGCTGGCGCCCACCAAGGTCCGCAAGGTCAGCAAGGAAGAGGCGCGCAAGACCGCCGAGAAGCTGCTGGACCGCGTGGGCATCGCCGCCCAGGCCGACAAGTACCCGGCACAGCTATCCGGCGGCCAGCAGCAGCGCGTTGCCATCGCCCGCGCCCTGGCCATGGACCCCAAGGTGATGCTCTTCGACGAGCCGACCTCCGCCCTCGACCCAGAGATGATCAACGAAGTCCTGGACGTCATGACCGACCTTGCCAAGGGCGGCATGACCATGGTGGTTGTTACCCACGAGATGAGCTTTGCTCGCCGTGTTGCGGATCGAATCCTGTTTATGGCCGATGGTGCCATTGTTGAGGACGCCGACCCGGAGACCTTCTTCACGAACCCGCAATCCGATCGCGCCAAGGACTTCTTGGCGAAGATTGTGAACCACTAGTTCGGGAAGCGAGTTTCACATGTCTACATTCAAAAGCGCACTCAAGCGCCTTACGGCTGCAGTGGTCGCCACCGCATCCGTGGTAGCGCTGACCGCGTGTGGATCCGGTGGCGCCCGCGACCTGCTGGCAGACATCGAATCCGGCCACGTCGTAATGGGCACCAAATTCGACCAGCCCAACCTGGGTGAACGCACCCCGGATAAGCAGTTCGCTGGCCTGGATACCGACGTATCCCGCTACGTGGTGGAATACATCGCGAAGAAGCACGGCTGGGCCACCCCGGAAATCGAATGGCGCGAAACCCCGTCCGCGCAGCGCGAGACCCTCATCAACAACGGTGAGGTCAACATGATCGCCGCCACGTACTCCATCAACAAGGGCCGACTGAAGGCCGTGGACTTCGCCGGCCCGTACCTGGTTACCCACCAGGCACTGTTGGTCCGCGAGGATTCCGGCATCAAGGGGCTGAACGACATCGCGCCGGGCACCCGCCTGTGCTCCGTGTCCGGCTCCACCCCGGCGCAAAAGGTGAAGTCCGCGCTGCCAGAGGTGCAGCTGCAGGAGTTCGACACCTACGCCGCATGTGCGGAAGGTCTGAAGCAAGGCGTGGTCGACGCTACGACCACGGACGCAACCATCCTGGCGGGCTTCGCACAGCGCTACCAGAAACGCTTCAACGAGAAGTACAGCGTCATCCAGCTCAAGAAGGAAGACGGCAGCTTCTGGACCAACGAGAACTACGGCATCGGCCTGCCCAAGGGCGACGACAAGGCCAAGGCCGAGGTCAACGAAGCGCTGAACGAAATGCACGATTCCGGCGAGTTCCAGAAGATCGTCGCCAAGAACCTGGGCGACAACGTGGACCTCGGCGAGAAGCCGAAGATCGGCGACCTGTCGTTCGTCGACAAGAAGTAGGAAGGAGGAACGCACTATGAACCCCGAACTATGGGCCGAAATGAAGCCCGAACTGCTGCCGGCATTCTGGGTAACCGTCAAGCTGACGTTCTTCTCCGCAGTCGGATCGATGATCTTTGGCATCATCCTGACCGCCATGCGCGTTAGCCCCGTGGGCATCCTGCGCAACCTGTCCGCGTGGTACATCAACATTGTTCGTAACACCCCGCTGACGCTGATCATTCTGCTGGCCTCCATGGGCCTGTACTACAACCTGGGCTTGCTGCTGGCGGTGGAGAACGATTCCTTCATCGAAAAGCAGAACTTCCGCCTGGCTGTCCTGGCCTTCGTGGCCTACACCTCCTGCTTCGTGGCAGAATCCCTGCGCTCCGGCATCAACACGGTGCCCTTCGGCCAGGCCGAGGCCGCCCGCTCGCTGGGCTTAAGCTTCGGCCAGAACTTCCGGCACGTGATCTTCCCGCAGGCCTTGCGCGGCGCGATCGTGCCGCTGGGCAACACCCTGATCGCGTTGACCAAGAACACCACCATCGCCTCGGTGATCGGTGTTGCTGAAGCGTCCCTGTTGATGAAGACCCTGACGGAGGATTACGCCAGCGACATCCTGGTGATCTTCGGAATCATCGCAGTTGGATTCATTATTTTGACGCTGCCGACCGGGTTGTTCTTCGGCTGGGCAGGTAAGCGATGGGCGGTGAAGCGCTAATGAGTGCACGTGCAACTGTTCTTTATGACGCCCCAGGCCCGAAGGGCCGCAGGCTCAACTCGATCCTCACGGCGATCACGGTAGTAGTGGTCGCGGTGATCCTGGTTCTGGTGGGCATGAAGCTCAACGAAAAGAGCCAGTTCGAATCCGCAAAGTGGTCCTTCTTCCTGGAGGGCTCCACCTGGACGACCTACATCCTCCCGGGTCTGATTTCCACGATCGGCGCGGCAGTGGTCTCCATTGTGCTGGCCATGGCCATCGGTGCGCTGCTAGGCGTGGGCCGACTATCCACCTCCGCACCGGTGCGTTGGCTCTGCGGCATCATTGTGGAGTTCTTCCGCTCCATCCCGGTGCTGGTTCTGATGCTGTTTGCCTACGCAACGTTCTCCCTGCTGCAGCTGGTGCCGTCCAGCTGGCTGGGCTTCACCTCGGTGGTATTCGGCCTGACGATGTACAACGGCTCCGTGATCGCAGAGACCCTGCGTTCCGGCATTCAGTCCCTGCCCCGTGGCCAGCGTGAGGCCGCGATCGCACTGGGCCTGAGCCACCGCCAGTCCATCAACCTGATCCTGCTGCCGCAGGCAGTGGCTGCCATGCTGCCCGCGATCATCTCTCAGATGGTTATTGCGCTGAAGGATTCCGCGCTGGGCTACATGATCGGCTTCGTCGAGGTGGTTCGCTCCGGTCGCCAGCTGGGCGAGTACTACGGTGCGATGATCCCGGCCCTGCTGCTGATTGCGTTGATCATGATCCTGATCAACATGGCTCTGGCAAAGCTGGCCGAGCGTATCGAGATCCAGCTGCGTTCCGGCCGCGCGCGCCGCAACATCGTTGCCAAGGTTCCTCACCAGAAGGAGCAGGGCATCGATACGAAGGACAATGCGTACGTCGACTGGCACGCAGAGGGCCACCAGGACCTGCGCACCACCTTCGAGTAACCCCGCGCTGGCTAGTGCTAGCCGGACTACGCTGCCTGGCCCGCGCGCCAGGCGCGCTAGCCGAGTCGGCTAGCCCAGCGCCTCCCACAGCCGCTGGTTGAAACCATCCCAGCGCTGCTTGGCCCAGTCGCCGAAGTCCTCATCCGTGAGGACAACGGCGGCTTTTTTCGTCCCCGCACTCCGGTCGAACCACAGGAACGTTCCCGACTGGCCAAAGTGCCCCGCCACCGTGGCCGGCATTCCATCGCCCAGCCAGTGCGGCGACTTCTCGCCGTGCAGTTCAAAGCCCAGACCCCACGGGCAGGGCTTCTGCATTCCGTAGCCCGGCACCACTCCGGAAATCTCCGGCCACTGGGGCTCCAGCGCCTCGTTGAGGGTGGAGGGGGCGATGACTGTGGGCGTCAAAAATTCAGAGCACAACACCGCAAGAGCATCCACCGAGGCAGAAAAACCATGCCCCGCGCTGCCCTCGACCGCGACCTCGATGCCCAGGGGCGCGCACACGCCCTCGGCCACGTAATCGGCGAAGGGCATGTCGGCCTCCGCGGCGATGAAATCAGCCAGCACCTCGTAGCCCGCCGAAGAATAGATCCGACGGGTGCCACGCGGCTTTTCCGGGGACCGGCCGCGGAAGCCAATGCCGCTGGTGTGGGCCAGCAGCTCGCGCACGGTCGGCAGGTCGTCGAAGTCGGGGAGTAGCTCGGCGGGGACCTGCTGATCCAGCTCGAAGGCGCCTTCCTCGACGGCCAGGAGCGTGGCGTAGGCGGTGATCAGCTTGCTCACGCTGGCCAGGGGGAACTGCGCGGCAGTGTCGCCGAAGGTTGCAGTACGGGCGCCGGAGCCGCCATCCCACAGCGCCGCCGCGGCCACGTTGTTTACGGGCCAGTCGCGCAGTTCGGCGAGTACGTCCTCTACCGCGTTGCTCAATTGTCCACCAGGCCGACCAGCTCGTCGATGGTCTTCACCCGGTTGATGTCCTCGTCCGGCACCTCCACGCCGAACTCCTCTTCCAGGCGCACGGCGATGTCCATCAGGGATAGCGAGTCAATGTTTAGGTCGTCGCCCAGGCGCTTGGAACCCTCCAGCTCCTCGCGCTCGATGCCCGTCGCGTCTTCCACGATGTCCAGCACGATCGCGCGCTTGTCCTTCTCGCCGGTCGCGTTGGCTGCGCCAGCCTTGTCGGCTTTATCGACCTTGTCGGCAGCGCCAGCAGCGCCAGCAGTATCCGCAGCGCCGTCCTTCTTCAGCTTCTTCGACAGCGCCGCCGCCAGCTGGTTGTTCTGTTCCGCCATGTTCGTCCCTTCTCCTGCCACTCCTCAAGACCCGCGTACGCCGGGCGCTAAGCTATAAGCCTTGTGGCTAAAGCTCCAGCGCAACCCCGCGCCGCGCGGCCATTTGTACACTCATCCTAACAATCTTCCGAAGGCTCCACCCATGCGTCCCATTACCGCCGTCCGCAACCTCGCCAGCATTGTGTTGCGAGACCCTCCCGCCGTTCCCGGCCTGCCGCGCGCACGGTGGATCCATCGCCTGACCATGGACGACGGCGCGAAGGTCGCGGTCCATGAGGTGCGTTCTTACTCTTTTTCTTTTGAGGACGCCCCCTCCTCCGCCCCCACCACCGTCGTCCTCGTGCACGGATTCAACCTGACGGCGGCCTCCTGGTTTTTCCAACTGGATGCATTGCGTGAGCAGCCGAACCTGCGCATCCTGCTGCCGGACTTGCGCGGCCACGGCGCCAGCGAGGACGCACCTGGGCTGGATATTGAACGCACCGCCATCGACTTAGGCGCGACTATCCGCGAACTCGCGCCGACCGGCCGGGTGATCCTGGCGGGTCACTCAATGGGCGCGATGACGGTTCTGGGCGGGCTGCGCCACCTGGAAAAGGCCGATCTTCAGCGGGTCGGCGGCATTGCGTTGATTAACGGCGCGATCGATACTTTCGCCTCCGCGGGAGTCACCCGGATCCTGCATTCGCCTCTGGTACGCGCGACCCGCTGGCTGGGAGCCAAGAGCCCCAGCCAGTTGGAATGGGCAAAGGCGCTGGTGGAGTGGGCCATCAAGCCCGTCATCGCCGCCTTCATTTACCACGGCTCGCTGGACGAGGGGAAGTCCGACGACTTCGACGTCCTCAGCTTCCACGCCAACGAGATTGCCGGAACCGCCATGCGCACGCTGCTGGGATACCTAGACGATCTGACCGAGCACGACGAGCTCGCCACCGCCGACCTTCTGGCCGACATCCCCGGCGAGATTCTGGTCGGCGCCATGGACGACGTCACCCCGCCCAGCCAAAGCCAGCGCATCCACGAGCTCTGGCCACGCGCCGACTTCCACGAGTACCCGGAATCCGGGCACATGCTGCCGGTCGAGCGCCCGGAGGACGTCAACCGGGTGCTGCTGAACCTACTGGGCTAGTCGCCCGCTGTGCGCGCGACTAGTTCGTCGCGGTCGGGTCGTCGATCTGGAAGCGCTGGGCGGCCTCGGCTGCCACAGAGCGCTCGATCTTGCCCTCCCGTGCCAGGCCCAGCAGCACGCCCACCACGATGGATTCCGCGTCGATGTTGAAGTACCGGCGCGCAGCCTCACGGGTATCCGCAAAGCCGAAGCCATCGGCACCCAGCACCACGTACTCGCCCGGCACCCACTTGCGTACCTGCTCGGACACGGTGGTGGCGTAGTCGCTGACCGCCACGAACGGGCCTTCCGCAGCCTCCAGCTGCTGGGTGATGAACGGCGTGCGGGGCTCCGCCGACGGGTCGCGCAGCTGCTCCAGCTCCACGGCCTGGCCGTCGCGGGCCAGCTCGTTCCAGCTGGTCACAGAGAACACGTTCGCGTCGACGTCGAACTCCTTCAGCAGTTCCTTCGCCTTCAACGCTGCCGTCATGGCCACGCCAGAGGCCAGAATATTGGCCTGCAACTCCGCTGAGCCCGAGGCGGCGTCATAACGGTAAATGCCCTTGTGCAGCCCCTCAACGTCGAGGTTCTCTGGCTCCGCCGGCTGGTGGATCGGCTCATTGTAGGCCGTGATGTAGTAGATCACGTCCTCGCCGCGGCCATTGTTGCTGTTCTCGCCGTACATGCGCTCGATGCCACGGTGCACGATGTGGGCGATCTCGTAGCCGAACGCCGGGTCGTAGGTCACCACGGCAGGGTTTGTGGACGCCAACACGGGGGAGTTGCCGTCCATGTGCTGCAAGCCCTCGCCTGTCAGCGTGGTACGGCCCGCGGTGGCTCCGATCAGGAATCCGCGAGCCATCTGGTCGCCCGCCGCCCAGATTTCGTCACCCACGCGCTGGAAGCCGAACATGGAGTAGAAGATGTACAGCGGGATCATGGGCTCGCCGTGGGTGGCGTAGCTGGTGCCCGCGGCGATGAAGGAAGCCATGGAACCGGCCTCCGAGATGCCCTCGTGCAGGATGTGGCCGTCGGTGGCCTCGCGGTAGGACAGCATCAGGTCGTGGTCCACCGGCGTGTAGTTCTGGCCGTGCGGGTTGTAGATCTTCAGCGTCGGGAACCAGGAATCCATGCCGAAAGTGCGCGCCTCGTCCGGGACGATGGGCACGATGCGCTTTTTCAACTCGTCGTCGCGCATGAGGTCCTTGAACACGCGGACCAGCGCCATTGTGGTGGCGACCTCCTGCTTGCCGGAGCCCTTGCGGGCGAGTTTGGCGATGGACAGGTCGGGCATTGTCAGCGGGGTGAACTTCTCGCGGCGCTCCGGCAGGAAGCCGCCGAGTTCCTTGCGCCGGTTCAGCATGTACTGAATTTCCTCCGCGTCCTTGCCGGGGTGGAAGTACGGCGGCAGGTACGGGTCCTTCTCCAGCTCCTCGTCGGAGATCGGGATGTCCTGCTTATCGCGGAAGAGCTTCAGATCGTCCAGCGTGAGCTTCTTCATCTGGTGGGTAGCGTTGCGGCCCTCGAAGTTGTGGCCCAGGCCGTAGCCCTTGATGGTGTGCGCCAGGATGACGGTCGGCTGGTCCTTGGTCTCCAGGGCGCGCTTGTAGGCGGCGTAGATCTTGCGGTAGTCGTGGCCGCCGCGGCGCAGGTGCCAGATCTCCTCGTCCGTCATGTCCTCGACCAGCTTGGCGGTGCGCGGGTCCTTGTTGAAGAAGTACTCGCGGACGTAGGCGCCGTCGTTGGCCTTGAAGGTCTGGAAGTCGCCGTCCGGGGTGGTGTTCATGGCATGAACCAAGGCGCCTTCTTCGTCGCGGGCGAAAAGCTCGTCCCACTCGCGGCCCCAGACGACCTTGATGACGTTCCAGCCGGCGCCGCGGAAGAAGCTTTCCAGCTCCTGGATGATCTTCGTGTTACCGCGGACCGGGCCGTCCAGGCGCTGCAGGTTGCAGTTGATGACGAAGGTCAGGTTGTCCAGGTTGTTTAGCGCGGCGGTCTGGATCAGGCCGCGGGATTCCGGCTCGTCCATCTCGCCGTCGCCGAGGAATGCCCAAACGTGCTGTTGGGAGGTGTCCTTGATGCCGCGGTCGTGCAGGTAGCGGTTGAAGCGTGCCTGGTAGATGGCATCCATCGGGCCCAAGCCCATGGAGACGGTCGGGAATTCCCAGAACTCCGGCATACCGTGCGGGTGCGGGTAGGAAGGCAGGCCGTGGCCGGGCTTGGAGGCCTCCTGGCGGAAGGCATCCAGGTCTTCCTCGCTGAGGCGGCCTTCCAGGAAAGCGCGGGCGTACATGCCGGGGGAGGCGTGGCCCTGGAAGAAGATTTGGTCACCGCCGCCCGGGTGATCCTTGCCACGGAAGAAGTGGTTCAGACCGACCTCGTAGAGAGGTGCGGCGCCAGCGTAGGTGGAGATATGGCCACCCACGCCGATGCCGGGGCGCTGGGCGCGGTGCACCATGATGGCCGCGTTCCAACGGATCCAGCGGCGGTAGCGCTTTTCGATTTCCTCGTCACCGGGGAAGTCGGGTTCCTGGGTGGTGGGGATGGTGTTGACGTAGTCGGTGGATAGCAGCGGCGGGAGGGGAACTCGCTTGGCGGTGGCGCGCTCTAGCAGGCGCAGCATCAGGTAGCGGCCACGATCCGGGCCTGCGGTTTCCAGCAACCCGTCGAGGGATTCCATCCATTCTTGGGTCTCCTCCGGGTCGGAATCGGCCAGGTAAGAGGCCACCCCATCGCGAATGAGAGCGAAGTTGCTGGCATCGGTTGGGATGTTGTTTTCTTCAGCTGAAGCGGACACTTGTTAGTCCTCCTATGATCCACGTGTTCCGGGGGTTCAGGGTGAGCCCCTGCTCTTGTTCCCACAGTACTTGCCACAGTACGTCAAAGTCGGGTTAGAAAACCTCCGCTGGTTGGCCGATTGTGTTAGGTTCAAAAATGTAGTTTTTTAACCACACCAGCTGCGGTAACTGCAAAGTTGTGCAAGTGTATGTGCAACCGCACAGTGCATGGGCGCGATGTGACTGCGTGATGTGATTGCGCGGTGCACGTGCGCGATGTGATTGCGATGGTTGTATGGCTAGGCAGTGTGCGTGGCTGGAATGCCCGGTTAGTTCGCGTGGCAGATCTGTACGACAGGAACGTGCGGCAGATTTGCATGGCGGATTTGTACGCCGGGTTGGACGATTAGGAAAGGTACGTAATAACAGTGGCAATGGCCCCCGGTTCGGCTCAGAGCTCTGCAGGCTCCGCTGGCGGTGCACAAGGCAAGGATGCAAAGGGCGCGAAGGGCGCGTCTGATTGGGCGGATCTGCTCAGCATCGAGTCCGACTACCTTATCCAGGAAATCGGCTGGGACGAAGACTGCGACAGCAGCATCAGCGAAGCCCTGGAAGATGCCATTGGCGATGCACTGTTGGATATCGATACCGACGAGGTCGTCGATGTGGTGCTTTTGTGGTGGCGCGACGAAGACGGCGACCTGGTCGACGGCCTGGTCGATGCAACGCGCAGCCTGGGGGAGGACGGCCGCATCTGGCTGCTGACCCCCGCAAAGTTGGACGCCGGCCGCGTCGAGCCAGGCGTGATCGCAGAGTCCGCCCAGCTGGCGGGACTGGTGCAGACCAAGTCGGAGCGCCTCGGCGACTGGCAAGGAGCCTGCCTCGTTTCCTCCGGAGCCAAGCGCTAGCTTCAACCCGATGCTGCCGTTAGCGAAGTCGCGGTCGCAGACTCAGTCGCAGGCGCTGCCGTTGGTGCGGATGCTTCTCGGACCGGGCGCTACCTGCGGTTTCGTTATTTTGCGGGTGGACGTGCTAGAGTCATTAACGCTTCAAACGAAGCCACAGTTTCTTTCTTAGAAACAGCACGCGCCTTTAGCTCAGCTGGAAGAGCAGCTGGTTTACACCCAGCAGGTCGGCGGTTCGAACCCGTCAGGGCGCACCAAGATTTTTCACTGCCCCGTAGCCACCTCGGCCGCGGGGCTGTTGCGTTCCGCCTGCACTGCACGCGCACCCGCCCGCGCTGCACGCGCACCCGCCCGCGCCACATTTGGCCTCTCCGCTGGCCGGGGCAATAATGGATCACATGACACCCTCGAAGCGCAGCGGCTGGCGAAGTCTCCTCACCCCCGGATGGATCATCACTGCCATCCTGGTCATCGCCTTCACCTACACCGCATTCAGCTTCCTGGCTCCATGGCAGCTCGGCAAGAACAAGGACAAAAACGCCTTTAACCAGCGCCTCGAACAATCCCTCCAGGTCGACCCCGCCCCGATCACCGATGTGATTCCGGGCGACGGGGGATCGGTGGGCGTCGATAAAGAATGGACCAGAGTCGCACTACAGGGCCATTTCCTGCCCGATAAAGAGGTGCTGCTGCGTAACCGTCCGGTCGAATCGGCTCACTCTTATCAATCATTGACGCCCTTTCGCCTCGACGGCGGCCAGACCGTCTTGGTGCATCGCGGGTGGGTTGCCGTGGAAGGTGACGGGGCTGCGCCTAAGTTGAAGCGTGCGCCGGGTGATGACGTGAAGGTGACCGGGTTTATCCGGATGAGCGAGGCCGTGCCGTCTGCGAAGCCGTCGCAGTCTCAGGGATACACGCAGGTCACGGGCATGTCGACGAAGCAGATTTCCGAGGCAACGGGCGAGGATCTGGCGGCGGACTATGTGCAGCTGGACTCGGAGAGTGTGGACCGGCTGAACGGTATGGCCGGTGGCGACAGTGCTGGTGCTGGTGCAGGTGGCGGTGATGCTGGTGCTGGTGGTGGTAGTGGTGCTGAAGTCCCGGATCTGCAGGCGCTGCCTCTGCCGCACTTGGATGGTGGCACGAACTTGTCCTACGGAATCCAGTGGATTGCGTTTGGCATTCTGGCTCCGGCGGGTCTGGGCTGGTTCGTGTATGCGGAGATGCGCGAGCGCCGGCGCGAGCGCGAGGAAAGCGCCGAGGTTGCCCGCCTAAACGCCCAGGTCACCGACGGTGCTGACGGCGGTTCTGCCGGAGACGCTGAAGGTGCTACTGCTGTTGCGGACACGTCTGCTGGTGCCGGTGGAGATGCTGGTACTTCTGCTGGTGCGGGCGATGCCAAATCTGCTGGTTCCGCCGATGCCAAATCCGAGTTAAGTAAGAGGAAAACTTCTCTGAACAAGGATAATTCTGCCTCCGGCAAGGAATCTCGCAAGCGGTCTGACCTTACCGACCGCTATGGAGGTACCCGCTCCCGCTTTGAGGAACGCCGCGCCGAAAAGCGTGGCAAGGAGCGCTTCTAGTCTCCGCAAGCTATCCGCCCAGCCCGCGACATGTCGTTAGAACGGGAATTAGCCGGGGCAGCTAGGCGCGAATGTCGTTAGAACGGGAATTAGGAAGCGCGGGCGCAGAGCTTTGGATTTCTGCAATGCGCTGAACAGCTCTTTTGCGTTGTTGATAACGATGTTCTGTAACGGATTCCCGTTCTAGCGACATTTGGCCATCTGGAGTGGCCGAGGATTCCCGTTCTAACGACATGTGGCCTTCCGGGGAGTCCGGGTGCGCGAATTAGCAGTGTTCGAGAATGCGGGAGAAGGGGGTAAGTGTCGGAAAAGTTGCAATAGGGCGCCGCGGTAGGTTTGCGAAGAATGAGCAAAACGCTCTGACCTGCATATTTGGACTAGTGAAAATTTGTTGCAGTAACAAATTGCAAGTTTTCCGACATTTGGGGGCCAAAGACGGCGTTCTGAAGCGCGCGGCCCAGGTGTTGTGCAAGTTTTCCGACATTTGGGGGTCAAAGACGGCGTTCTGAAGCGCACGGCCCGGAAGTTGTGCAAGTTTTCCGACATTTAGGCGGTGAACAGGGCCGCTAGCGCCCCAGCTGCTCCCGCACATACTCCACAATCCCCGGCACGGCGGCCTCGATTTGCTGCCCGACCTCGGTAAAGTCCGAACGGCTGCCGTAATAAGGGTCGGCGACTTCGGCACCGGCGGGGGAGTTGGCGTCAAAGCTACGGAACAAGCGAATGCGCCCCGGATCGACCCCCGCACTGCGCAACCCGCGCGCATGCCCGTCGTCCATCGCCAGGAAAAGGTCGGCGCCCATATGCTCAGAGCCAAGCTGTGCCGCGCGGTGCGCTGTGCCGTCGTAGCCTAGTGACGCCAACTCGTCCACCGCCCGACCATCAGCGCCGTCGCCGATGTGCCAGCCGCCGAGTCCGCAGGAGTTCAGGGTCACGGGCGCGTCGGCGGAACCAGCGGTTTCAGCTGCAGGGGAGGGGCCAGACGCAGGGGAGGGGCCAGGCTCAGGCGAGGGGCCAGGCTCAGGCGAGGGACCAGACTCCGGGGAGGGGCCAGACTCAGGGGAGTGACTGGTGGCGATGCCGGCATCTTCGAGGCCGGCGCGCAGGATGACCTCACCCATCGGGGAACGGCAGATGTTGCCCGTGCATACGACAGTGATGTGCAATGCTTTCCTTTCCGTTTCTCGCCGATCCGGCTAGCCCTCGTTGGCCCAGCGCTGCACCAGAGCGTCCAGTTCCTCGGGAGTGTCCACGGTGTAGGCGGCCTTGGCGCGCTCCTCCGCAGAGCCATAGCCCCAGCCCACCAGCACGGTGGGGATGCCGGACTGCGCGGCGCCCTCCACGTCGTGGATGCGGTCGCCGATCAGCAGCATCTTCGTCGGGTCAAGAGCCTGCAGGCCTTCCTCGGCGCTCATGTGCGCCAGCACTTCGCGCACCTCGGGGGCCTCTTTCAGCTGCTCCAGCGCGTACTCGATGACGGCGGCCTTGGACCGGCGCGTGCCGTCCTCCTGGGCGGCGCCGAGAACCGCGAAGTACTTCAGCATGTCGTGTTCGCGCAGGATCCGCTCCGCCGAGACCTCGGATTTCGATGTCGCGGTCGACAGCACAATGCCTTCGCCGGACCATTTTTCCAGCAGGTCGCGCATGCCCGGGAAGGGGGTGGCTTCCTGCCAGCGGCCGTTCTCTTGGTCCGACAGGTACGTGTCGAAGACCTTCTGCAGCAGCTCGCCTTCCAGCCCGATGTCCCGCAGAGTCTCGACCATCGGCGGTCCGGGGATCTGCCGCACGCGCTCCTCGGGAGGAACCGGCACCCCGTGTGCCTCCAGTGCTTCTACAAAGCTGGCGCGGATGCCGGGGTAGCTATCCATCAGCGTTCCGTCTACGTCTACAAGCAGAATTGGTAAATCTCGCACTCCTCCAGTCTGTCAGATCTGGCTAGGCTGGGTGGAGCATGCAGACAGCAGTGCCAGCAGCATTTAGTGCCAGTCGCACAAAGCAGTACCCCAGGAGAATCCGTGCCAGAGTCATCTACCAACCCCGCCGCGCCTGAAACCGCCGCGACCCCCGCCGCGACCGAAACCGCCGCGACCTCCGCCGCCAACACCACCGTCGCTGACGTCGTCGCCGCCTTGGAGGCCGCCTACCCGCCCTACCTCGCCGAATCCTGGGATGCAGTCGGCCTGATCTGCGGCGACCCCGCCGAGCCCGCCGACAAGGTCGCCTTCGCCCTGGACTGCACCGATGCCGTCGTGGACGCCGCCATCGCCCAGGGCGCGCAGATGCTCGTGGTTCACCATCCTCTGCTGCTCCGCGGCGTCACCGCCGTGCCCGCCAATTCCCCGAAGGGCCGCATCGTCCACAAGCTCATCCGCCACGGCATCGCTCTGTTCGCCGCGCACACGAACGCCGATTCCGCCCGCCCTGGCGTGAACGATCGCCTTGCCGAACTCCTCGGCATCACCCCGGGCGCAGCATTGCGGCCGATCCCTTCCGGCACCGATAAGTGGGGCTTCACCGTTCCTCTTAATGACGCCCCCACAGTGAAATCCGCCATCTTTTCCGCAGGCGGCGGTGCGCAGGGTGACTATGAACAGGCCTGCTTTGAGTTCTCCGTCACCGGGCAGTTCCTGCCTACGGAAGGCGCGAATCCGCACCTCGGCGCGGTGGGGGAGGTCGAGACGGTCGAGGAGGTCCGCATTGAATTCGTAGCCCCCGCCGCGAAGCGGGAAGCCATCCGTGCGGCCTTGATTAAGGCACACCCTTACGAGGAGCCGGCCTACGACTGCGTGGAAACCTCCCTGCCCACGCCCGCCGATCAGCAGCTGGGCATCGGGCGCGTCGGCGAGCTGGATACCCCTATGACTCTGCGGGAGTTCACCGCCCGTGTAGCCGAGCGCCTACCCCGCACCGAATGGGGCGTGCGCGCAGCCGGAGACCCGGACGCCATGATCCGCACCGTCGCCGTCGCCAGCGGCGCCGGCGACAGCTTCCTGGGCCAAGTCGCAAAAATGAATGTGGACTGCTTCGTCACCTCCGACTTGCGCCACCACCCGGTGGATGAACACCTACGCATGGGCGGATGCCCGGTCATCGATACCGCCCACTGGGCCAGCGAGTTTCCGTGGTGTTTCCAGGCGGAGGGCGTCATTAAGAAAGCGACCAAGGCACAGACCACAGTGATCGACGTGCGCACCGATCCGTGGACCGTGCACGAACAATAGGAGGGTTACTGCGATGCGCTGGACGAATGAGGACCGACACACACTGGCAGACCTGGCGCGCGACCAGGAGGAGCTGGGGATCGCACAGGCGCGGCTGCATTCCCTGCCTGAACAGGCGGCGCTGGAGGAGCTGCTGGCGAAGAAGCGGGCGGAGCAGCGTAAAAATGTGCTGAATAAGGCGCAGGTCAGGAGTGACCAGGCGACGGTGCAGCGCCTCCGCCAGGACGTGGCGAAGTTGAAGGAGCGCGAGCGCGCCAACGTGGCGGGGCTCAGCGCGCAGACCGACCCCGAACGGCGGCGGGATCTAAAGCACGACCTGCGCAGTACTCGCGACCGCTTGCGGGAGATGGAACAGCGGCTGGAACGCTCCGCGAAGGTGCAGTCGCTGTTTAGCGGAGCCAACACTGCTGCCGAGCAGGCCGATAGCCAGACGCACGCGAAGATCGACGCGGACATCGCCGCCGCGCGGACCGACGTGGAGCGGGCGACCAGTGCGCTGCAGGCGGATATTTCTGCGATCCAGGCGCGGCTAGCCCAGCGGCGGACAGCGCTAGAGGACACGAACCCTGGCCTACTACAGGCCTACGACCAGCAGATGTCCGAGCATGGCGTGGGTGCCGCAGAGCTGCAAGGGCGGACGTGCCAGGCGTGCTTCATGGAGCTCGACCCGCTGTCGATGAAGGAACTCGACGCGCTGGCCGACAGTGGTAGTGGGGAAGTGCCGCGGTGCCCTGAGTGTAATGTCCTGCTGCTGCGATAAAGTGGCGTGAAGATCGCGCACGGCAGCGCGAGGTTGTGCAAGACGGCAGACGATGGTTTTCGGTAGACGAGGGTGATGAATGATGCGCTTAGACGTGGAATGCGACGGAGGATCCCGCGGTAATCCGGGCATCGCTGGCTGTGGCAGCTCGGTTCTGGATGGCGACCAGGAAGTCGCCGCACGCTGGGAGTTCATCGCCAAGGCCACCAACAACGTGGCCGAGTACCAGGGGCTCATCAATGCCCTGGAGCTGGCCATCGAAGTCGCGAAAATGCGCGGTGTCGCGCCGTCCGAGCTGGAGATCCAGGTGCGCATGGATTCCAAACTCGTCGTCGAGCAGATGAGCGGCCGCTGGAAAATCAAGCACCCCGACATGAAGCCCCTGGCCGCGCGGGTGAAGGAGCTGGAAGCGACCCTCGCCACCGTGACCTATAGCTGGGTGCCGCGCGCGCAGAACAAGCGCGCCGACGAGCTGGCCAACCGCGCCATGGATGACAAGGTTGGGGGTCGCTGGTTTGATGACGCCCTCTCGTTCCAACCTGCCGCCGATTCAGCGAGCGCTGGCGCGGGGGCCAGGGCAGGGTCTGCGGAGGTTGCTCCGGCGCAGGCGACGCCAGCTGTTTCGGCGCAGACGGCTCCTGCTGCACCGACGGGGACGGCACCGGCTCCGGCGCAGGAGGCCGTAAGCTCGCCGGAATGGCATCCCGGCGGGAAGCCGACGCGCCTGTGGGTGCTACGTCACGGGCAGACGGAAATGAGTGTTCAGCGGCAGTTCTCCGGACTCTCCGACCCGGAGTTGACCGCGCACGGACAAGAGCAGGCCAAGCGGGCTGCAGCGTACGTGGCAGAGCAGCTGGCTGGCTCAAGTGCTGGCGGCGGCTCGCGTGGTGGCGCTGGCTCAAGTGGTAACGCTGGCGCGGTGGCTATCTACAGCTCTCCGCTGAAGCGCACTCGCCAGACCGCGGAGGCCGTGGCCGAGGCACTTGCGAACGCCGGCGGGGCTGGTGGCGGCGCTCCAGCCCGCCCCCGCGTCCACACCACCGAGGCCCTCATTGAGATGAACTTCGGCGACTGGGAAGGCCGCACCTTTGCCGAGGTCATGGACGAATTCCCCCTCGAGCACGACGCCTGCCTCTGGGACAGCTCCGCCGCCCCCAGCGGAGGTGAAAGCCCCGATGACGTGCTCGCCCGCGTCCGCCCATTCCTCCGCGACGTAGCCCGCAACCACCCGGGCGAGGACGTCGTGCTGGTCAGCCACGTCACCCCCATCAAATCCATCCTGCGCCACGCGCTGTGCGCAAGCGGTGCCATCTACCGCACACTGCACCTGGACCTGGCGGGGCTTTCCGTCATCGAGATCTTCGGTGCCGATGGGGCGGTCCGCGGGGGAGAAGTGGGCGTCCAGAATAAAGACAGTGCAGTAGTGCGACGGGTGAACGATACGCACTTCCTGGATACAGAAACGGTGCGCTAGAGTTAACCCTTGTCGAGACGGCCGGGCGATCGCGGCGCGCGGAACCACCCTGCACACGGGGCAGGCCGGGCGCGGAGGAAAGTCCGGACTCCACAGGGCAACGGTGGTTGCTAACAGCAACCCGGGGCGACCCGCGGGAACAGTGCCACAGAAAACAAACCGCCCGCCACAGGCGGGTAAGGGGGAAAAGGTGCGGTAAGAGCGCACCAGCGCCCCAGGTGACTGGGGTGGCTAGGTAAACCCCACCGGGAGCAAGGTCAAGGTGCCCGCACGCGCGCTATCCCAGATAGTGCAGACGTGCGGCGTAGCTCTAGGGCTGCCCGCCCAACAATGAGCAGGTAGGCCGCTTGAAGCCATCAGCAATGGTGCGCTCAGATGGATGATCGCCTCGTCCCACGCTGTCCTCGCGTGCCATAGGTGCTGCGGGGCGGGCGGGGGATAGGACAGAATCCGGCTCACAGGTCGTCTCGACGCAAAAATCTTTTGGGGTGTGGCTGGGGCGGGGCGTTGGGCTGCCGCGGGTGGGGCGGTTGTGCCACTCTTGAAGGCATGAAACTTTTCGCCGCCGAGCTGAACTTCCGCACCATCGCCGAGGAGTTCGAATTGCCGGAACACTTCCCGGAGGACGTGCACGCCGAGGCTCTGCAGGCCACCGACCGGTACGCGGATCAGCGCCGCGACCTGCTGGATGTTCCCTTTGTGACGATCGACCCGGCCGGTTCGATGGACCTGGATCAGGCGGTGAGCATTCAGGACGCAGACGGGGCTGGCGGGGCTGGCGGTGGCGGCGCGGACCCGGCTGACGGCGCGGCTCGGTGGCGCGTGCGCTACGCCATCGCGGACGTTGCAGCGTTCGTCGACCCGGCCGGGGCTCTGATGGCGGAGTCCCTGCAGCGCGGCCAGACTATGTACCTGCCCGACGAGCCGACCCGCCTGCACCCCGCGGAGCTGTCCGAGGGCAGTGCCTCGCTGCTGCCGGACCAGACCCGCCCCGCCGTGGTGTGGGATATTCTGCTGCGAGCCGACGGTGAGGTCGCGGACTGCACCGTCTACCGCGCGCTGATCCGCTCCGTGAAGCGCTTCGATTACACCGAGGTTGAGGCGGACATGAAGCGTGGCACTCTGCACCCCGCCATCGCGCAGCTGCCAGATGTAGGCCGGGCGCGCCAGTCCTCTGACCTGCGGCGAAAGGCTATCAACTTGCGCTTGCCTTCCATTTCCGTGGAGCGCACCGAAAGTGACGACGGCACCGAGCGCTACGTCCTGGACATCGACGAGCGCCTGGAGATGAACGACTTCAACTCCGAGCTTTCCCTGCTGGCGGGTATGTGCGCAGGTGAGATGATGGTGCGCGCCGGGGTCGGCATCCTGCGCACTCTGCCGCCCGCCGGGGACAAGGAAATCGCCGCGTTCGACAACGGTGCGCGCGCGTTGGGCTTTGATCGCTCCGGTCGTTCGATCGGGGAATTGCTCGCTGATATTGACGCCTCCACGCCGCGCGGCATGGCACTCATGCGCGACGCGCAGAGTCTCCTGCGCGGGGCGGGGTACCAGCACTTCGGCCTGGTCGGCGGGGGTGCTGAGGCTGGTGAGTCTGAATCCGGCGGCGCGGACAGCGAGAAGCCAGCTGGCGCGGCCGGCGCGGGCGAGGATGCCGACGCAGAGCCCAGTATCCACGCCGGCATCGGTGGCCACTACGCGCACGTCACCGCGCCTTTGCGCCGGCTGGTGGACCGCTTCGCCACGGAGGTTTGCCTGGCGATCGCCAGCTCCCAGCCAATCCCGGAGTGGGTCACCGCTAACGTGGACCAGGTACTCAGCACGATGAAGTCCAGCGGCCAGACGGCTAGCGCCGTCGACCGCGCCTGCCTGAACCTCACCGAGGCAGTCGTTCTGCAACCGTGGGTCGGCCAAAACTTCAACGCCACCGTCCTGCATAGCGACGGCGCAGACAAAGCAAAAATCCTGGTCGAACAGCCGCCCATCTTGACGACTTGTGTTGGCGGCCCGGACGAGGCGTCAACAGTAAAAGTAACCCTGGTCATCGCCGAGCCCGCAGCGCGAAAGGTGCGTTTCGCCTGGCCAGCGGATTAGCTCGGGGGCTGTCCGGCGCGTGTGGTACACATAGGCATATGAGCGAAAACGATGCGCAGAAGTGGTACTACGACACGAAGACTGGGCAGGTCAGCCAGGGTAAGGAAGGCGCCTGGGAAAACCGCATGGGGCCCTACGACTCGCGCGAGGAGGCCCAGGCGGCTATCGAGACCGCGCAGCGGCGCGCCAAGGAGGCCGAGGAGTACGACGCGGAAGAGAATGACGACTAAGGACTCCGAGCGCTCGTGGCTGGCGCGCACGCTACTGCCCGAAGGGGAGGAGCCCGACCCGCGCTTCACCCTCGCCAACGAGCGGACCTTCCTGGCCTGGATCCGCACTAGCCTGGCGTTTCTTGCCGGTGGTGTAGCTTTGGAAGCGTTCCGTTCTCCGAGCGTCCCCGAGCACCTGTGGAGCGGCGCAGCTGTGTTGGTGCTGCTCGTCGGCATGCTGATCGGGCTGGGTGCGGCGGTGCGCTGGCTTCGCGTGGAACGTGCCATGCGCACCGGGAAGGCTTTGCCTGTGCCCGCGATCGTGCCCTTCTTGGCGGGCGTGGCCGTGGTCGCCTGCGCCGTGGCGCTGGGGTTTGTGATCTTCGGCGACTTCGGGATGGAGCTGTAGTTGCCTGCGCCTCGGCCCTCCGCGCGCCGGACTCCTGCGCGCCGGACTTCCGCGCGCCGGACTACGCGCCAGACTCCTGCGCGCCCGCACTCTGACCTGGGACTTCAACCGGAGCGCACCAGCTTGTCGTGGCAGCGCACCTTGTTGGCGCTGCTGGTCGTCAGCGCGATGCTGTTCCGATGGATCGGCCGCTACGGTGTGATCGTCCTGCCCGCCGCAGGAGTGTTGGTGCTGCTCGCAGCGCTGATTCTGCTGACCCAAAGGCGTCGCTACCTGCGCTTCAGCGCCGGCCTGCGCGCCGAACGCCTCACTGCCAACGTCGGATCGGTCGTCGCGGTGACTGCGGCGGTCCTGATCTGCGGCGTGGTCGCCGCCATCTTCGTTATTCTGGACGCCATCTAGCCCCAACCGCTTAATACTGTTGTACTGTCCTAAGTGTTGATAAAGCACACCGTTCAAGGTGGGCAGCTGTGTGCAGTGAGAATAGAGGGGCAAGAGCTGGTGGACATAGATGTTTTCTATCGGACTTTTGACGTCTCTGATGTTGCCCCAGGGGCTAATGTCTTAGATCTCATCTTTCACGGGTTGATCCTCTTTACTGTTCTGTCCAGCATTATGGCCTGGGTGACAATCATTATTTTGATTTCCAGATCGGTTTGGAGAAAAAAGAACCCCGGCAGACAAACCCGTTTGTGGACAGTTATCTTTGCTCTGTCCTTTGCGATATACGTGATTTCTGTTCCGTTGTCCTTCAAATTAGTGCTGTTCCCGGGTGGAATATCCTCCAAAATCTACGCGCTGGATAAATATGGGAATGGGAGGGCGGTTCCCATGGTGTCGGAAGATTCCCCAATGAACACTGTGAGAATGGATCACACCAAGAAGACATTTTTGGAGAAGTACCATCGAGAGATCCAAGACGCTTTGTCTAGTGACCCAGAGTTAATGCAGTATGACCTTGTGGGATGTAGGGATCAAGGGGATGACAAGCATGAGAAGTCAATCCTCTGCGGCGGCTATCTGGATTCCGGTGTTCATGCTGTTAAGGGAGGGAAAGAGTTTAGTTTAAATCCCCATTTTTATTTTGGGGAGAGGCCAGAATATATTCGAGAAAGTGTAGGGATGGATTTAGAAAACTCGCCTGGCGGCGGCATGCCGGTTCGGCTTAAGATTTACATTTCTGGGCGAAGCTAGTGGTGGCTGGCGGTGGCTGGCGATGCTTGGCGGTGGCTGACAGTGGCTCGTGGTAACTGGCGGTGGCTGGCGCGCTAAATGTCGTTAAAGTGGTAAAACCTTACTGGCGACGATTGCAGATAGCGTAAAGTTGCAGGTCAGGGCAGTTTTACCGGTTGGAAAAATTTGTTCGGGAAGACGAATTCCCACTTTAACGACATTTAGTGGTTTATAAGGCGGCGCCAGCCCGCTCGAAGGGTGTCAGAGTGGCCAGTGGGGCTGGTGTGACAGGCTCGGCTGGGGTCTGGCGGGCGAGGAGATGGGGTGGGGCCAGTGGGGCTGGTGTGGCGCGGCGGCAAGGAGGCGCCAGCAGGCCTAGAAGCAGTGCTCCGCTGCCGGGAATTCGCCCGTAGCGACCTCCCGCTTGTAGGCAGCCGCGGCGGCAGTCATATCCGCGCCCACCGAAGTCCACTGCTTAGCGAAGCGCGGACGGTGCCCACCGGCCGGGAAGGCAGCCATGTCGTGCCACACCAGAACCTGCCCATCACAATCTGGACCTGCGCCGATGCCAATCGTCGGGATGGCCAGCTCCTTGGTTACCGAAGCAGCCACGTCCGCGGGCACCATCTCCAGCACCACCATGTCGGCACCGGCTTCCTGCACAGCGCGGGCGTCGGCCAGCAGTTGCTCGGCCCCAGCCCCGCGGCCCTGCACCTTGAAACCGCCCAGCTGGTTGACGGACTGCGGAGTAAAGCCGATGTGGGCACAGACGGAGATACCGGCGTCCGTAATAGCGCGAATGCGATCCGCCATCCGCACCCCGCCTTCGATCTTCACCGCGTGCGCGCCTGTGCGATGCAGCATCTCGGTGGCGGCCTTCACGGCCTGCTCGTCCGAGGCCTCATAGGTGCCGAAGGGCAGGTCAGCGACCACAACGGCATTGCCAGCCCCGCGGACGACGGCGGCGACCAGGTAGACCATTTCGTCCATGCTGATGCGCTGGGTGGCGTCGTAACCAAAGACCACATTCGCGGCAGAATCGCCGACCAGCATGATCTCCACCCCGGCCTCGGCGAAGGCGACGGCGGTGGAGTAGTCGTAGGCGGTCAGCATCGCGAACGGCTCGCCGGATCCTTTGCGCGCCTTCAGGTCGGCGATGCGCACCTTCTTGGTGGGGACCAGGTAGCCGGTGGGGGTGGAGCCCGATGTTCCAGATGTTGCAGTCATGCTGTTCATTCTAAGTGACGCCCCCAGCACCAACGACCCGGCCACCGGCGAAGGCCAGGAAAGGGGGCGCGGCGAAGAGGGAAGCTCTTACAATGGGTTCTATGAATCGCCAACAGGAATATGTTCTGCGCACGTTGGAAGAGCGCGATATCCGCTTCGTTCGCCTTTGGTTTACGGATATCCAGGGGTACCTCAAGTCCGTGGCGGTGGTGCCGGCGGAGCTGGAGGGGGCGTTCCAGGAGGGCATCGGCTTTGACGGCTCGGCGATTGAAGGGTTTTCGCGCGTGGCGGAATCCGACACGATCGCACAGCCCGATCCGTCGTCGTTCCAGATCCTGCCTTTCAAATCCGATACCGGGGAGCTGTCGGCGCGCATGTTCTGCGATATTGCGATGCCGGATGGCACCCCTTCGTGGGCGGATCCGCGCCAGGTTCTGCGCCGCCAGATGAAGGCCGCAGCGGACCAGGGCTTCAGCTGCTATGTGCACCCGGAGATTGAGTTCTTCCTGGTCAAGGAGCTAGAGACCAATGGCTACCCGCCCGTGCCGACGGATAACGGGGGATACTTCGACCAGGCGGTTACCGACGACGCGCCTGCCTTCCGTGCCCACGCGATTGGCGCGCTGGAGCACATGGGTATTTCGGTGGAGTTCTCTCACCACGAGAACGCGCCGGGGCAGCAGGAGATCGATCTGCGCTATGCCGATGCCCTGACGATGGCAGATAACGTGATGACTTTCCGCTACTTGATTAAGCAGGTAGCCCGCCGCAATGGAGTGGCGGCGACGTTCATGCCGAAGCCTTTCCAGGAGCATGCCGGTTCGGCCATGCACACCCACATGTCGCTGTTCGAGGGGGATACCAATGCCTTCCACGACCCGGATGACGAATTGCGTCTGTCCGGTACGGCGAAGTCCTTTATCGCGGGCATTCTGGAGCACGCGCCGGAGATCACTGCGGTGACGAACCAGTGGGTGAACTCCTATAAGCGCATTACGTCCGGCGATGAGGCTCCGCGCGCGGCGGCGTGGGGTGCGTCGAACCGTTCCGCGATGGTGCGCCTGCCGATGTACACGCAGCACAAGGCGGCTTCCCGTCGCGTGGAGGTGCGTTCGCCGGATAGCGCGTGCAATCCGTACCTGGCGTATTCGGTGTTGCTGGCGGCGGGTCTGAAGGGCATCAAGGAGGACTACGAGCTGCCCGCCCCGGCGGAGGAGGATGTCTCCCGCATGACCCGCCGTGAGCGCATCGCCGCAGGTTACAAGGATTTGCCGTCTGATCTGAACAGCGCGCTGCGCGAGATGGAGCGTTCCGAGCTAGTCGCCGATGCCCTCGGCGAGCACGTCTTCGAGTACTTCCTGCGCAACAAGTGGCGCGAGTGGTACGAATACCAGTCGCAGATCACGCCGTGGGAGCTGCGGAATAACTTGTCTTTCTGATTCCTTAGTTGACTCTCTTTTATTGATCTATTTATTGACGCCCTCACGTACTCACCTTCACTAACCCCAGGAGCACCTGCACTTTATGACCCGCCCACGCAGCTCGCGATCTTCCGTGCCCAACGCCCGCAGTTTGGGGCTGACGCACCCCAAGGCGCAGGAGGACCTGCAGCGCTTGGGCTGGGTGGATACCCAGCACGCGGAGCAGATGTGGACGCTCGCGGCGACGGGGGATCCGGATCTGGCGCTGAATAACTTGATTCGCCTGGTGGAGGCGCTGGGTGATGGGGCATCTGAGCTGCTGGATCGCATTGCCGAGTCCCGCACCTTCGCCGTGCGGCTACTGGGGCTTTTCGGTGCATCGTCGATGTTGGGTGATCACATTGTCGCCCATCCGCAGGAGTGGAAGCAGCTGGAATCGGGCATGCCCACCTCTCAAGAGATGATGCAGCTGATGCTGGACAGCGTCGAGGCGACGCGCGTTGAGGGCGCGGGTGAACGGGTGTTCCGCGCAGCCGTTACCGGTTCGCAGGCCGACGACGCCATGCGCCTTGCCTATCGCACAATCCTGGCCCGCATCGCCGCTGTGGATGTGGCGGGCACTTTTGTTCAGCGCGGACAGAAGCCATGCAAACCAGTCAGCTTCGAGCTGGTCTCCCGACGCCTGTCGGATGCTGCGGATGCTGCCCTGACCACCGCGCTGGCAGTGGCTTGTGCGCAGGTGTATGACGCCGACGAGGAACCCGCCCGGCTTGCCGTACTAGCCATGGGCAAATGCGGTGCGCAGGAGTTGAACTACATCTCGGACGTGGACGTCATCTTTGTTGCCGAACCCGCAGACCCGAAGGCTACGCGCTGGGCAGGGGAGTTCATCAACATCGGCACTCGCGTGTTCTTTGAGGTGGATGCGGCACTGCGCCCCGAGGGCAAGAGCGGTGCGCTGGTGCGCACCCTGGAATCGCATGTGAACTACTACAACCGTTGGGCCGAAACCTGGGAGTTCCAGGCTCAGTTGAAGGCCCGGCCAATGACCGGCGACATGGAGCTGGGGCAGGACTACGTGGACTCCCTGGCTTCCCTGGTGTGGTCGGCCGCCGAGCGCGAGGACTTCGTCCCGGACGTCCAAGCCATGCGCCGCCGCGTGATCGAGAACATCCCGGACGAGCTCCGCGCCCGCGAACTGAAGCTGGGCCCCGGGGGCCTGCGCGACATCGAGTTTGCAGTCCAGCTTCTGCAGATGGTGCACGGGCGCACCGACGAATCTTTGCGTACCCGCTCCACCGTCTCCGCGTTGAATGCTCTGGCCGCAGGTGGCTATATCGGCCGGGCAGATTGCCAGAGCCTGCAGGAAGACTATGCGTTCATGCGCCTGCTTGAGCACCGCCTGCAATTACAGCGCCTTAAGCGCACCCACACCCTGCCGCCCAAGGAGGACATCCGCGCACGTGTATGGCTGGGTCGCACAGCCGGCTGCCGACCGGAGGGCACCAGGTCGATGGACGAGCAGCTATCCGCGGATGTCAAGCGCGTTAACCTACAGGTCAGCCACCTGCATTCGAAACTGTTCTACCGCCCATTGCTTACTTCGGTGGCAGCGATGGAGGCAGATACCATTCGCCTGTCTCCGGAGGCCGCCAAGCGCCAGCTTGCCGCCTTGGGATACGCGTACCCGGATCGTGCATTTGAGCACTTGAGTGCGCTAGCAGCGGGGAAGAGCCGCAAGGCAAAACTCCAGGCCATCATCTTGCCCACGTTGCTGGAATGGCTCGGCAAAACCGTTGATCCGGATGCCGGCCTGCTGAACTATCGCAAAATGTCGGAGGCCGCGCACGACTACAGCTGGTTCTTGCGACTGCTGCGCGATGAAAACATCGTGGGCAAGCGCCTGATGCACATCCTCGGCACCTCGCCCTATGCCTCCGAGCTGTTCCTCAACTCGGTGGATTCCGTGAAGGTTCTGTCCGATGGTGCCACCGGCCCGAAGTTCCTGGCTCGCGAGCCGCAGGTGGTGACCCACTCCCTGGTCGCGGCCGCTGGTCGGCACCTGAACCCGGACAAGGCGATCGCCGTCGCCCGCTCCCTGCGCCGCGCGGAGCTGGCCCGCATCGCCGCGGCTGACCTGCTGGGCTTCATGGATGTAGAGCAGGTCTGCGTGTCCCTGTCCTGGGTGTGGGACGCGGTGCTGGAGGCCGCCCTGCGCGCCGAGATTCGTTTCTGGGAGGACGAAAACGTCGCCAATGCGCCCGCCCGCATTACCGTCATCGGGATGGGTCGTTTGGGCGGTGCGGAGCTGGGGTATGGTTCGGACGCCGACGTGATGTTTGTCGCTCAGCCTGTCGAAGGAGCGGACGAATCAGAGGCGCTGAAGTGGGCTACCTCCATTTGTGACTCGGTACGCACGCGGCTGGGCAGGCCCAGCCAGGACCCGCCGCTGGATGTGGATATTGATCTGCGCCCAGAGGGCCGAAACGGCCCGGTGGTTCGAACCTTGGATTCCTATCGCCGCTACTACAAGGAGTGGGGCGAGACGTGGGAGATGCAGGCTCTGCTGCGCGCCACCTGGATTGCCGGTGACAAGGACCTGGGCATCGAGTTCCTGCGCATGATCGACGACTTCCGCTACCCGCCGGGTGGCGTGGACGACAAGGTCGTCCAGGAAGTCCGCCGGATGAAGGCCCGCGTGGATTCCGAACGTCTGCCCCGAGGGGCCGATCGCAAGACCCACACCAAGCTGGGCCGTGGTGCCCTGACGGATGTGGAGTGGACGGTGCAGTTGCTGGCCATGCAGCACGGGGATGATGCCCAGAACCTGCGTAACACCTCCACCCTGGAGATGCTGCGCGAGCTCGCCAGCGGCGAGTTCATCGCCGAGTCGGACGCCGACATTCTGCGCGAAGCGTGGCTCACCGCCACTGTTGCCCGCAATGCGATTGTGCTGGTCAAGGGCAAGCGAAAGGATCAGCTGCCCAGCCACGGCGACCAGCTGCGTCACGTCGCGGCTGCCGCCCACTGGCCGCCGGAGAAGGCTCAGGAGTTCCTGGACGACTACCTGAAGAAAACCCGCAAAGCCCACCGAGTGGTGGACAGGATCTTCTGGGGCGAGGACGTCGGCATCGACTACGGCGGCTAGACCAGCTCACCCTCGACGATCACGTTGTAGCCCAGGTCGCTGGTTCCGGAGACCGAGCAGGCGATCAACACAATCCGCCCCGGCCGCTTGTCGTCCATGATGTCCGGGTCGACAATGGCCTCGTTCTTGTCCACCAGCCAGCTGCGGGTGACTTTCCAGGTGCGCTGGTGGTTCGCGCCATCGCGCATCTTGATTCGCGCCCCGTTTAGCACGTCCGAAGAGTAGCGCTTCACCGGCTTCCCATCCGTACCGGTAACGGTCTTCGCCGGGGCGTTCAGGTTCACGTCGGCGGTCACGGCCTCGCTCAGCGGGTTAAACACCAGCGGGGCGGAACCCCAGGCGTGTCCCAGCACGTACATCGTGCCCTTCTTCGCATCGGCGGGGGATACTCCCCAGCCGTCCACCCAGCGCACCATCGTGTTCTGCGGACCCGCCGGGTTCAGTGGCAGCGCATAAGGCATAGATGCAAAAGTCGCACCCTGCACCGGGGCGGGGCCGTCCATGTTGAACGTTCCCGTCTGCCCGACCTGCCCCGGAACTACCGATGGATCACCCTCGTCCTCCGACTTCGGTTCCTTCTTCTTGCTGGGCTTCGGCGTTGAGGACGAAGACGAAGACGAAGCAGAACCGCCGGTGCCCTCGCTGGAGTTGGTGCCGTTGGAGGCCGAGGGGGCGTCATCACCAGAAAAGCTACCCACCGCCCACACAAGCAACGCGATCACGACCAATAACGCGACAACGGCGGCGGCTACTCGGCGACGATTGCTAAAGGGACGGGTAAAGCTCATGGTGAATAAGTTTATCTATTTATCGACGAGTAGCGTTGGACAAGTGACGGCAAGAGAGAAAGACAACCCAAGTGCCGACAAACTCAGCGGCCGGGCGCTGCTGGTGTGGGCAGCCGGAGTGCTGTGCTACACCCTGGCGGTGACGGGGCGCACTTCCTTCGGCGTGGCCAGCGTGGATGCGATCGACCGCTTCCACATCAACGCAGCACAACTGGCGGTATTCACCGCGCTGCAGCTGGCGGTGTATGCGCTGTCGCAGATCCCCGTGGGGTTGCTGATCGACCGCTTCGGGCCGCGGAAACTCATGGTCGCGGGTGCCTTTGTGATGGCGCTGGGGCAGTTCATCCTGGCGTGCACCACCAGCTATCCAGTGGCGATCGGCGCCCGCATGCTGATCGGAGCGGGCGATGCCACGGCCTTCCTGTCCGTGATGCGCCTGATCCCCGCCTGGATTCCGCTGCGCCACGCCCCGCTGATGGGGCAGCTGACGGGCGCGGTGGGGCAGTTCGGCCAGTTCCTGTCGGCCGTGCCTTTCCTTAGCCTGCTGCACGCGACCAGCTGGCAGGTGGGCTTCCTCAGCCTCGGTGCGGTTGGTGCGCTGCTGGCCATGGCCGCGGGAGTGCTGGTGAAGGACGCGCCCGAGCCCGCTAAGCCCGCGTCCGCTAAGGCTGCCGTACCCGCCGCGCCCGACCAGCGCCTGCCCGTCAAGACGATCCTGGCGAATGTCCTGACCAACCGAGTCTGCTGGCACGCCTTCTTCATCCACTGGACCGGCCTGGGAGCTCTGGTGGTGTTCACGCTGCTATGGGGACTGCCGATCATGACTTTGGGCATGGGGCTGCCAAAGGATCAAGCCGGTCTAGCACTATCCCTGGGCACCCTCGCCTCTGTGGCAGTCGGCCCGATCGTAGGCCTGCTATCCGCGCGTTTCTACAGCCGCCGCATGTACGTGGTGATGCTCTTTTCTATCACCGGCTGGCTGGGCTGGCTGTGGTTTTTCACCTCCGCGCCGACTGGAGTGCTGTGGGCTGCGTGCCTGATGAACGTGGTCATGGGCTTCACCGGTCCCGTTGCGAACTTGGGCTTCGACTCTGTGCGCGAAAAGGTGGACCGTCGCTTCGTCGCCACAGGCACGGGTTTGGCGAATATGGGCGGCTGGGTCGCGGGCATGATCGGCGCCCAAGCCGTCGGAATCCTACTGAACGTCCAGGCCCCCGATGGCCACTACACCTGGGGTAACTTCGGTGCGGCCTGGTTAGCCGTGGCTACTGTGTGGGCGCTTGGTTTCTGCGGAATGTGGCTTTCGCGGGATCGAAACGCTCGCTACTATTCCTAGTCTTTCTTTTCTTTAGGACGCCCACAGCCCCCAGCCCGCCGGAGACTCGCGACTTAAGCCCTTCGCGGATGGTGAGCTTGATCGCCAAGAAGGTGATGTACACCATCAGGATGTTGCGCAGAGCAAGCACGAGCGCGGCGAACCAATGCGGCCCCTCGAAGAGGAGGTTGTAGGTAAAAGGGAACACCACAGTAGTGAGGGCGGCAGCGATGACGCTGAGGCGGGGCAGCTCTCCGAGAACGTCCTGCGCGCGCTCGCCATCCTGTGCGGGCTCGCGAACTTGCGCGTGCTGGTCATCAAGCACAGGCTCGTTTTCCTGTGCAGACTGAGACTCCGGCGACAGCTTCACTATCAACACGGCCAGCAGCGGGCCGAACCACACGACGTACTGCGGGGAAAACACCTTGTTGGAGATGATCAGCAGCAGCACCATGGACAGGAAGAAGAGGGCGGTGCTGCGGGGAGACCAGGCGTCAAAAAGAAAGCGCCACAGAGCCCAACCCAGGCCGAACAGAACCGTTCCGAGCATCAGCACAGAGCTGACGAAAACCAGCTGATCCACGCCAGGGCCGAAGATCTCGAAGCTCTTTGACGGGGCTTTGGCGATGTGCCAGCGCCCCGGGACGATGGCCGCGGCGACGATGAGGGGAGTGGCCAGGATCGACTCGATCTGCAGGCCGCGGACGTCTTGGTACGTCAGAGGGGAGACCAGGCGATCCCAGCCGGAAGTCAGCCACGTGATCGCGCCGACGGCCAACATCGTGCCCGCGAAGGTTGCCAGCCGGGTCCACGTGGCCGATCGGTTCCACTTATCCACCAGGCCCGCGGCCAAGGCGGCGGGCCAGAGCTTCGACATCGCCGCGAACCCCAGCAGGGCCGAGGCGATCTTTGGATGGGTGAAAAGCGCCGCAGCTGTGACTGCGACCAGAAGGCCGGGGATCAGGTCCAGGCGGGAGTAGGCGATGGGGCCGGCCGCGGCGGAGAAGGCCGTCCAGAACAGGGCGGCCCGGTGGCTGCGGCGTAGCAGGTAAAAGAAAAACGCCGTGCTCAGGGCTAACAAAAACCCCGAGAAGAGGGTGAGGAAAACGCGCGTATGATCCCCACACAATTGGATGATCGCCCGCACGGGCCACAATCCTGCATCCGGGTACTCGGACAGGGGGATGGCGCCACTTTGGGGGCGGGTTGGCTCCTTCACGGAGTTGCGGAAGTAGTACAGCGGATCGCCGTTTGCGAAGGGCCAGAAGATAAGGATACCGACGATAACCGTCTGCACCAGCGCCCAGGCTGCGATGATTTTCGATCGTGGCCACGGGGCGGCGGATAGGTTCGTCTGATCACTCACGAAAGTGAACTGTACCTAAAGGCCTTCAGCTTCCCTTGCAATGGCACGAATAGTTTGCTCAATTCCTTCTTGGAGGCCAGCCTCGAATTTCTTCTCCCCGCCCAGGACGGTCGCCACCAGAGCGCGGGAGATCAGGGAGGTGTTTCCGCCCGGGATGTGCCGCTTCTCCGTGAGGGTGGTGCGGGAACCGTCGGCCGATTCCGTCAGCTCGAAGCGCCAGTGGGAGCCATTCAGCGGGATCTTAAACTCGAAGACCCGGCCTGGCTGGACCTCCGTGACCACCGCCCATGTGGGCCACCACAGGAAGCCCTGGCGGTTGAGGTTGATGGTGATGGATCCCGGCGCCGGGGCCACACCTGAGCCGGCTGTGCCCGCGCCTGCGCCGGCCGTGCCCGAGCCTGCGCTGGTCGTGCTCGCGCCTGCGCCGGCCGTGCCCGCACCTGAGCCGCTGCTACCGCCGCGCCCCTTCAGTAGGATCATCTTCTTGCACTGCGGGCTACGTTTGCCCATCGCTGACAAGTCGGTGACGTGCTCCCAGACCTTGCTAACAGGAGCGTTGACGTCAATGCTGGCGGAAATCTCAGGTGCTGCCATGGTCCGGGTATTGCCTTTCTTCGGTGGAATCTGTGTGGTGGAGTCTGTGCTGGATGCAATTTGTGCTGGAACTTTTGGCACTAGAACTAGCAGTGATTCCACCCTACGTGCCACAAGCTAGACATCCATCACAATCGACGAATCCATGTCACCATGCCGGGAACACTCCGCCGTCCAGCCCATCGGATTCACCTGCACCTTCATGCGCCGCCCGCACAGCGGGCAGAAGCGTGGCGGCTCCAAACCCGCCAGAGCTCCGCGGCTCGCCTGTGCAAGAGCCCCGCGACCGACGCGCAAAGAGCCGTCGGACGTATCGAGTGGCTGGCCCGTGTGGGCGTCATATAAAGGGATACCGCCGAGAACATAGAGGGCAGTAAGTTCGCTAAGAGGCATCGAGGAAGTCACGGTCAGGCGCCTACAGTGTTGCGTTCAGAGCCTTGATCGGCAGCTGCAACTTGCCGAGCATATCCACGTCGCGCTCAGCGGGGCGACCCAGCGTGGTCAGGTAATTGCCCACAATGACGGCGTTGATGCCACCCAGCAGGCCCTTTTCTGCGCCGAGGTCGCCCAGGGTCAGCTCGCGGCCGCCCGCGAAGCGCAGCAACTGGCGGGGGAGGGCCAGGCGGAACGCGCCGATCGTGCGTAGGGCATCGTTGACCGGCATCGGCTCGAGGTCCGCGAATGGGGTGCCCGGGCGCGGATCGAAGAAGTTCAGCGGAACCTCCGTGGGGTTGAGGTTCTGCAGGTCGATGGCGAACTCCGCGCGCTGCTCGACCGTTTCGCCCATGCCGACAATGCCGCCGCAGCAGACCTCCATGCCTGCGTCGCGGACCATTTCCAGGGTGGAGGTGCGCTCCTCCCACGTGTGGGTGGTGACGACCTCGGGGAAGTAGCTCTTGCAGGTTTCTAGGTTGTGGTTGTAGCGGTGGACGCCGAGCTCCTTCAGTCGGTCGACCTGCTCCTGGGTGAGGATGCCGATGGAGGCGGCAACGTTGATGTCGACTTCCGCCTGGATGGCGGCGACGGCCTTCGCCATCTGGTTCATGAGGTCCTCGTCAGGACCCTTCACTGCGGCGACGATGCAGAACTCCGTGGCGCCGGTCTTGGCGGTCTGCTTCGCAGCCTCGACCAGCTGGGTGATATCCAGCTGGATGGAACGAACCGGGGACTCGAACAGGCCAGACTGGGCGCAGAAGTGGCAATCCTCGGGGCAGCCGCCGGTCTGCAGGGAGATGATGCCTTCCATCTCCACCGCATCGCCGCACCACTTCAGGCGAACCTGGTGAGCCAGGTCGAGCAGTTCGTCCAGGTGCTCGTCGCCGAGCTGCAGGACCTGGAGGGTTTCCTCGTAGTTCAGGGGCTCGCCGTTTTCCAGAACCTTCGTGCGGGCGAGATTCAGGATTTCTGGGGTGTCGGTCGCGGGGGTTTGTGCTGGGCTTTCGGTCGCGGGGGTTTTCGCGGCATTGGTTTCCGCAGTAGTCATCGTCGGTCTCCTCTAGTTCTCGTGCGAGTCATGGCGCGTCTTGGCGAGTCATGGGGGCATATCGCTCTTGAGCGTTAGCCTTGAACACTGTTTAGTTTCACATGCTAACTTACCGCGATTGCAGTGTGTGACATACCGGGGGTTGGGCGTGTAGTTCGGGGGGTGAGGGCGCGTGATGCGAGGGGGTGATGTCGCGTGATGCGAGGGGGGTAATGTCCCAAATTCCACGTCTTAGAAT